>DATFDN010000402.1:0-2095 GCA_035252035.1 Acetobacteraceae bacterium
TGCGCGCGGCCAGGTCGGGAAACACCGCGTAGAGTTCCTGCAACCGCCGCGAGAGCGCCGCGCGATCGGCGAACTGGCCGCCGATGCGCAAGTTCTCGTCGATGGTGAGGCCGGGGAAGACGCCAAGCTCCGACATGTAGGCCATGCCGCGGCGCACGCGGCGATCGGTGCGCAGGGTGGTCACGTCGGCACCGGCCAGGCGCACCTGACCCCGCCAGGCCGGGACCAGGCCGACGATGACCTTCAGCAGCGTCGTTTTCCCCGCGCCGTTCGCGCCCAGCAGCACGACGCTCTCGCGCGGGCCCACGGCGATCCCGGCGCCCCACAGAACCTGCACCCGACCGTATCCCGCCTCGATGTCGCGCGCTTCCAGCAACGCCTCAGCCATGGTGCGCCCCGCCCAGGAACACGCGGACCACCTCGGGATCCTTGGCCGCGGCGGCGAGCGTGCCGCCGAAGAAGTCCTTGCCCGCCGCCATCACCACCACGCGGTCGGTCACGCGGTCGATGAAGCCCATCAGGTGCTCGACCACGAGGAGCGCCATGCCTTGGCGGGCCAGGGCGCGCAGGCGTTCGGCCATGCGGCCCAGCTCGGCCGGGTTGAGGCCCGCGGCCAGCTCATCAACCAATAGCAGGCGGGGCGAGGTCGCGAGGGCACGCGCGAGATCAAGCGTCTTCTGCTGCGCGCTGTTCAGCTCGCCCGACGGCTTTTCCGCGAAACGTTCGAGATCGAGCGAGGCGAGCAGCGCGTCCAGATCCGGCGGATCGCCCCGATTGCCATAGGACGCGGCGATCTCGACATTCTCGCGCACGGTCAGCGACAAGAATGGTTTTGGCGATTGGAAGGTGCGGTTGATCCCCTGTCGCGCCAGGCGGTGCGCCGAGGTGCCGCCGATCGAGCGGCCCTGATACAGCACGCGCCCGCCGTCCGGCGGGTAAAGGCCCGAGATCACGTTGATGCAGGTGGTCTTGCCCGAGCCGTTCGGCCCGACAAGCCCCAGCACCTCACCCGCGCTCAGGTGGAAGCTCACCCCGTCCAGCGCGCGGAAGCCGCCGAACCGCTTCACCACGGACTCGACCAGCAGAAGCGGCGGCCTAGGGGACACGGATGCCCCGGCTCGTCAGAAGCGACACGAGGCCATTCGGCAGGAACAGCACGAGGACCATGATCAGCGCGCCGTAGATGAGCTGGAAGTATTGCGGCACGCTGATGCCGATCCAGTTGTACACGCCGTACAGGATCAGCACCCCGAGCAGCGGGCCGGTCAGCGTGGTGATGCCGCCGAACAGGGTGAACACCACGGCGAAGATCGAGATGCCGAGGTCGAACGCGCTGTCGGGATAGAATACCGAGATGTGCCAGGCGAACGCGCCGCCCACCAGCCCGGCGATCAACGCGGAGAGCAGCCAGGCGATGATGCGCCCGCGCACCACCGAGACGCCGGCCATCTCGGCGCTGACCGGATCCTCACGAATCGCCTGCAACGAGAGACCGAAGCGCGAGTTGCGCAGGAACACCACGGCCAGCAGGGTCAGCGCCATGACGAGCAGGCCCACATAGTAGGAGAAGGCGGGCGCGAACACGCTGGTGAGCGACACGCCGTACGGCCCCTTGGTGATCTCCTCCAACGTGGGATTGGCGATGATCTCGTAGGTCGCCTGCGCCGCCGCCAGGCTGGCGATGGCGAAATAAGCGCCGGAGAGGCGCAGCAGCGGGATCAGGATAATGCCCAGAATCAGCGCGGCGGCGGCGGCGCACAGCATCGCGGGCAGCGGGGCGAGGTGAAGATGCATCACCGCCAGAGCGAACCCGTACGCTCCCGCGCCGTAGAAGCCCACATAGCCGAAAGGAAGATAGCCGGTGAAGCCGTAGATGATGTTCAAGCCTTGGGCGAGGGTCATGAACATCATGAAGTTGAACAGCAGCAGCTCGTTGGCGTAGAGGCCGCGCGCAAATCCCATCGCGGCGATGACGACAAGCGCGAGGGCGGTGTCCCCCACCGCGCGCCGGCCGGCGTGAGAGCGCCCTCGGGCGAGACGGTTGCCGCCAGCGCGCGCCTTAGGCGCATCGCCTTCGCGCGCCTCAGGCACGACG
>DATFDN010000403.1:0-18807 GCA_035252035.1 Acetobacteraceae bacterium
CGGAATACGCTGCGCTTTTCCGCCCTACGACTCCCGCGAGGAACGCTTAGGCGCTGACCACCGGGAAGCTGCACTTCGGATTGAGCGGATGCAGCGCCTGCGCCGGGGGCGTGATCGTGACGAGGTTGAACAAGTCCCATCCCCCTGGCTTGGACGGCTTCTTCACCTGCCAGAGATAGGCCGGGAACTCGCCGCGCCCGTCGGCGCGGATGCGGCCCGGACCGAAGGCGTCGTCGTCGGTCGGGATGCCCTTCATGTGCGCCACTGTCTCGCGCCCGCTCTTTTTCGCGTTCGCCGCGCCCATGGCGGCCACGGTCTTCAGGTAATGCAAGGTTATCGCGTAGTTGCTGGCGTGCGCCTGGTTCGGGTACTTACCGTCCATCTTCGGCAGCACGCGCTTGGTGAAGGCACGGGTGCGGTCGTTGTAGTCCCAGTAGAACGAGGTGGTCGCATTCAGTCCTGTCGCGAGGTCTGGGCCGAGCGCGTGGATATCGGTAATAAAGATCAGCAGGGGTGCGATCTTCATCGTCTGGTTCAGCCCGAACTCGTGGGCCTGCTTGATGCTGTTGATCGTGTCCGCCCCGGCGTTCGCCAATCCCAGCACCTGGGCTCCGGATGCCTGCGCCTGTTGCAGATAGGATGAGAAGTCGGTCGTGTCGGGGAACGGATAGCGCACCGTCCCCTTCACGGTGCCGCCCGCCTGCTTGACCACGGCGGCAGTCTGCTCTTCCAGGACGTGGCCGAACACGTAGTCGGCGGTGATAAAATACCAGCTCTTGCCCCCCGCCTTTACCGTCGCGCCTCCATTCGACTGCGCCAGCATGTAGGTATCGAAGCTCCAGACGATCGTGTTGGGGCTGCACTGGCTGTCGGTCAGATCCGTCGATGTGGCGGACCCGTTCAGCATGATCTTGTTCTTCTCCTTGGCGATCTGCGCGACGGCAAGGGCCACCGAGGAAGTCGGTACGTCAACGACCGCGTCCACGCCCTGATCGAACCATTGCCGGGCAATGGAGGCGGCGACGTTCGGTTTGTTTTGGTGATCCGCTTGGACCAGCTCGACATCGAAGCCTTTTGCTGGGCCGTTGAACTCGGTGATCGCCTGACGCGTGCATGCGACGACATTGGGGCCGGTCGTGTCGCGGTAGGTGCCGCTTAGATCAGTCAGCACGCCGAGCTTTATCATGGGCTTGGCCTGGGCACGGGCACGAATGATCGGCGCCGTGGTCAGGGCAGCGGCGCCGGCGAGGGCTCCGCGACGGGTAAGCTGCATGGACTGCCTCCAGACGGGTTTTACTTGAAAACCAGCCTAGTGGCCGGGTTGCGGGACGGTCAACCGGGAGGCGGACCGAAGCGCCCACTCTTCGGAAAGCCGGCGGGTGGCGCCCACCCCGCTTGGCCCCGCTCGCCGAGCCAGTCGCCCAGATTTGTCTCGGTGCGGGTGCGCTCGCCGATGCGCCAGCTTAGGCCGTCGGCAAGGCGGAAGACGCGCGCATCGGCGAGTCCGCCTTCCTTGTAGCGTTGCAGGATCACGCCCGACCCGCGCGGCATCTCCGGCACCTGCTCAAGGGGAAAGACCAGGAGCTTGCGATTGTCGCCCACGACGGCGACATGATCGCCCTCGGCCGGCACGCAAAGCGCCGCCTCCTCGTCGGGCCGCAGGTTCAACACCTGCTTGCCGGCGCGGCGCTCCCCGAGCAATTCGCCCGCCGGCACGACGAAGCCGCGCCCACTGACGGAGGCGACGAGATAGCCCGCGCCTTCGGCGGGGACGAACAGCGCCACGGCGTCGGCGTCGTTGCCGAGGTCGGCGAGCAGGCGCACGGGTTGTCCGTCACCGCGCCCGCGCGGGAGGTCGCCGGCCTTGAGCGTGTAGGCCCGGCCATTGGTGGCGAAGAGGCAGAGCCGGTCGGTGGACTGACACGCCACCAGGGTCTTCAGCCGATCCCCCTCCTTGAAGCGCAGCTCGGCCGGATCGGCGACGGCGCCCTTCACCGCGCGAATCCAGCCCTTCTCCGAGAGGATGACGGTGATCGCCTCGCGTTCGACGAAGGCATCCGTGTTGATCTCGATCGCGGCGGGGGAGGCGCCGATCTCGGTGCGCCGCGCGCCCAGCTTGCCGTCGCCGAACTGCTTGCGCGTCTGCTCCAACTCGCTGGCGATGCGTTCCCAACGAAGGCGCTCGTTGCCGAGCAGCGCCTGGATCTTCTTGCGCTCCCGCGAAAGGGCGTCGTGCTCCTTGCGCAGCTCCATCTCCTCAAGCCGGCGCAGGCTGCGCAGGCGCATGTTCAGGATCGCCTCGGCCTGCACGTCGGTCAGCTCGAAACGCTTGATGAGGCGCGGCTTGGGCTGGTCCTCCTCGCGGATAATGCGGATCACCTCGTCGAGGTTGAGATAGACGATCAGGTAGCCGTCCAGCACCTCCAGCCGCCGCTCGATCGCGGCCAGCCGATGGCGGGAGCGGCGGAGCAGCACCTCGTGGCGGTGGTCGAGGAAGGCGCGCAGCACCTCCCGCAAGCTCATCACGCGCGGCGTGCGGGTCGCGTCCAGCACGTTCATGTTGAGCGGGAACCGCGATTCCAGCGCGGTGGCGCGGAACAGAGTCTCCATCAGGACTTCCGGCTCCACGCCGCGCGTCCGCGGCTCCAGCACCAGGCGCACCACGTCCGTGCTCTCGTCGCGCACATCGCCGAGCAGCGGCAGCTTCTTCTCCTCGATAAGTTGGGCGATCTGCTCGATCAGCTTCGCCTTCTGCACCTGGTAGGGGATCTCGGTCACGACGATCTGCCAGGCGCCGTACTTGCCGCGCTCCACCTCCCAGCGGGCGCGCACCCGAAAGCCCCCGCGCCCCGTTTCATAGGCGGACAGCACCGCCGCCCTGTCCTCCACCAGCACCCCGCCGGTGGGGAAGTCCGGGCCGGGCGCCAGGCGCACAAGCTCGGCGGTCGTCGCCTTGGGATTGCGGATCAGGTGGATGGCGGCGGCGCACACCTCGCCGGCGTTGTGCGGCGGGATCGAGGTCGCCATGCCGACCGCGATGCCAGCGGCGCCATTGGCGAGCAGGTTCGGGAAGGCGCCGGGCAACACGACTGGCTCGTGCTCCTCTCCGTCATAGGTGGGGCGGAGATCGACCGCGTCCTCGTCGATGCCGGCGAGCATCGCCTGCGCGACCTCGGTCAGCCGCGCCTCGGTGTAGCGCATCGCGGCGGGGTTATCGCCGTCGATGTTGCCGAAATTGCCCTGGCCCTCGATCAGCGGATAGCGGACGGCGAAATCCTGGGCGAGCCGCACCAGCGCGTCGTACACCGCGACGTCGCCGTGCGGGTGGAATTTGCCGATCACGTCGCCCACCACGCGCGCGCATTTCTTGAACCCGGCGGCGGGATCAAGGCGCAGCAGGTGCATGGCGTAGATCAGGCGCCGATGCACCGGCTTGAGCCCGTCGCGCACATCCGGGAGCGAGCGCGACATGATGGTGGACAAGGCGTAGGCGAGATACCGCTCCGAGAGCGCGTCGGCCAGACGCGTGTCCTCGATGCGGCCGAAGTCATCCGGCATCCGGGGTCTCCAAGGCAGCGACGCGGTCATAGAGGATTTGCCGCGCCGGGGGCAGGGGCTTGTGATGCGAGCCGAATGCCTCGCGGGCGAGGAAATGCCCGGTCAGGCGCAAGCCATCGCGCCAGTCGGCCTCGGTCCCCTCCGCGTCGGGGTAGAGAAGGAAGTCGGGCAGGCGAAGCAGGCGGTCCCGCCAGATCCCGGCAGCCTCTTCCGTCACCGCCCGGCCGGTGCGGGGCGAGACATAGGCGAGTCCCTCCGCCGCGCCGCTGACGGCGCACGAGGACAGATCGAGTCCATAGCCCAAATCGGCCAGCAGCGTCGCTTCCCAGCGCACCAGCTCGGCCAGCTTCGGCGCTCCTTGCGACAAGCCGGCGATCAGCCGGACCAAACCCTGGAACACGCGTGGATGCGCCTCGTGCTCCGGCAAGCCCCCCGCCGCGACGGCGCACGAGGCCGCGAGAACCGCGAGCGCCAGCGGATCGTCCATCGCCAGAGCGGCCCCTGGATGCACCAGCTCGGCCGTGAAGCTGCCGAGCTGGTCGGCCAGTCGCGCCACCCAGCGCACCTCGATCAGATTGCCAGGCTGCCACAGCGACGCCCGCCCGCGCGCCGCGCCGCCGCGGGCGAGGCCGCGACAGAGTCCACGCTCCTCCGTCAACACCGAGGCGACCAGATCGCCCTCGCCATAAGGCCGCGCCTCCAAGACGACGGCCGGCGCCTGCCAGTCCATGGTGAGTGGGTATGTAGGGGATAGTCGGAGCCGGTGAAAGGCGTGTGCCGCACCCCATCGTCGGTGCGAAGAGTGGAGGTTTCGCTAAGGCCGGTTACTTTCCGTTACGCCTCCGAAGGTTGTATCAGACCCCCTCCATCCCTATCACGGGCACCGCATGGATTACTTCCTTCATATCCCCAAGACCGCCGGAACGTCATTGCTGGCGTATCTGAGCGAGAGCATTCCTCCCGATCGCCTCTTCACCGTCTATCAGCATATCACCCGGAGGAATGCACCGCTCCACCGGTCTCGCATCGGGGCCGAGACCTTCTTTTACGGACATTTCTCGTATGGATTCCACACACTCTGGAACGACGCGGCGCCGCGCTACACGACCGTGTTGCGCCATCCGGTCGAACGGGTCGCCTCATTCTATCGCTATTGCGCCAGCCAGCCGGATCACCCTCTGCACCACGTTATCCTCAGGGATCGGCTGAGCCTGGGTGATTTCGTGGCCGCGCGTCTCACCGGACAGACCAATGATCTCTTTGTGCGCTACTTGACCGGGTCGTATCGTCCCTTGCCGATCCTGTATGATCAGGCGTGCAACACACTGGCGCGCATCTGCTTCGGCCGCTCCGTGCGCAGGTGCCCGGCCCACCGGCTCGGCGCGGCGCGGCGTACCCTCGAACGGTTCAGCCACGTAGGCAGCGTTGAGAGAGTTCAGGACACCGCCGCATTCCTGCTGGCCGCGCTGGGCTGCACCGTGCCGCCGAAACCGCTCGGCTGGGAGAATGCAACCGACAAGGGGGTGACCCCTATCGACCCCGGCACCCGGCGTCTGATTGAATCTGAGAATGAAATGGACCTGGAGCTGTACCACCGTTTCTGTTGCTCGGCTTCTTCTTGATCGACGTGGACCGGAATAGTCAGAACCAGTGGAAACCGTGCGCCATGACCCCGAGAATGCCCCCAAGCGCGCCGAGCACGCTTCCCCAGCCGGCGAGCATGAACCCAAGCAGCCAACGGAAGTCGGCGCGGTGCTGAAGGCTCATGGCGTCGATCCGCCGCTCCACTGCCTCGAAATGACGGTCAATACCCTCGAAGCGCCGGTCGATCGCCTCAAAGCGCCGGTCAAGCATCTCGAAGCGTCGATCAATCGTCTCGAACTTGCGCTCGATCCGTTCCAGCGTTGCGAGCGTGGCTTGCGCCATGTGCTCAAGAATGGCGACCCGCGTCTCCATGTCGGGAGAGTATCGGCCGCCTCCGTCGGGTTCAACGGGGGTATCTGGCATGAGCGCGCTCCTTCGCGCCATGCTCGCCCAGAAGGGTGAATATCCCCCTGCTCCGTGTCCTCCAGCCCGATCGCCCGCAGCCGCGCCCGCTCCTCGTCCCAGCCGGCTCAACGATCGTCTCGGGCTTAGGCCGATAACGCTCAACCCATTCGGATAGGCTGTGCAAGGCCGTGGCGCGCGGATTAGCGGGATAGCGCCTCCTAACCGGATCAGGTAGAAGTGCTCCCTGGTGGCACCAAGGGTCGCTATGGCAACCGTGGAATCTCAGCGAACCGTCAGCCTCAAGCTCGACGCCGAGTTGCGCGATCGGCTGCGCCGGCTGGCCGAGTTGCGGCGCCGCACCCCGCACTGGCTCATGCGCGAGGCCATCGCTCAGTATGTCGGGCGCGAGGAGGCGCGCGAGCAGTTGCGGGCCGACGCGCTCGCGGCCTGGGCGGAGTACCAGGCGACTGGGCGGCACGCGACTGGCGAGGCCGTGGACGCCTGGCTGGCGCGACTCGAAGCCGGCGAGGACGCGGACCCGCCGGCGTGCCAACCCTGATCTGGACGCCACGGGCACTCGCCGATCTCGCCCGCTTGCACCGCTTCCTGGCGCCCAAGAACCCCGACGCCGCGCGCCGGGCCGTGCGCGCCATCCGCCAGGGCCTACGCCTGCTCGAAGCCCATCCAGACGCGGGCCGGCCGGCGGAGGGCATGGATGATCCCGCGTTCCGCGAGTGGTGGATCGCCTTCGGCGGTAGCGGCTACCTTGCCCTTTACCGCCGCGACGGCCCGCGCGTCGTCGTGCTCGCCGTGCGCCACGGCAAGGAGCTCGGGTTCTAGCCCCTACTCCGTGTCCTCCAGCCCGATCGCCCGCAGCCGCGCCCGCTCCTCGTCCCAGCCGGCGCGCTCCTTGACGTTCAAGAACAGATGCACCGGCCGCTCCAACGCCGCGCTCAGTTCGGCGCGCGCACGGGCGCCGATCTCGCGGATGCGGCTGCCCTGGGCGCCGATCAGGATCGCCTTGTGGCCGGGCCGGGCCACGTAGATCGTCACGTCCACCCGCACGCTGCCATCCGGGCGCTCCTGCCAGTTCTCGGGTTCGACCGTGGCCCCGTACGGCACCTCCTCATGCGTTTGCAGGAATACCTGCTCGCGCACGATCTCGGCGGCGAGCAGCCGGTCGGGCAAATCGGTCAGGTCGTCGGGGGGATACAGGAACGGCCCCGGCGGCATCGCCGCTGCCAGCGCGTCCGTCAAGCGGTCGAGACCGTCGCCGGTCAAGGCGCTGACCATGAAGGTTTCGTCGAATGCCGCGATGGAGGTCAGCGTGGCGGCGAGAGGCAGAAGCCGTGGTGGCGGCACAAGGTCGATCTTGTTCAGCACCAGCCAGCAGCGGCGCTTCGTCGCCGCCAGCTTTTCGGCGATCTCCCGCACTCCTTCGGTCGCTCCGGTCCGCGCATCGACCAGCAGCAACGCCAAATCGGCATCGCGCGCGCCCGTCCACGCCGCCGCCACCATCGCCCGGTCGAGCCGGCGGCGCGGGCGGAAAATGCCCGGCGTATCGACCAGCAGCACTTGGCTGCTGCCGCGCATCAGGATGCCGAGCACCCGAAACCGCGTCGTCTGCGCCTTCGGCGTGACGATGGAAAGCTTGGCGCCCGTCAAGCGGTTGAGAAGGGTGGACTTGCCCGCGTTGGGCGTGCCCAGGATCGCGACGAAGCCGCAGCGCGTGACGCTCGCCGGCGCGGGGTCGCTCATTGTGCCAAGCGCCGCAGCAAATCCTCGGCGGCGATCTGCTCGGCCGCGCGCTTACTGCCGGCGCTGCCCGTGCCGCTCTGCCCGCCGGCGGTGACGCTGACCGTGAAAGCGGGCGCGTGGGGCGGGCCGGACCGCCCGGCAAGGCTGTAGCGCGGCAGCTCCCACCCCCGCGCCAGTGCCCATTCCTGCAACGCGGTCTTGGCGTCCTTGGGGGGCACTGTCAGCGCGTCCATCGTCTCCCGCCACGCCCGGCGCACGAAGGCGCGCGCCGGCTCCAGCCCGCCGTCGAGATAGAGCGCGCCCAGGGCCGCTTCCAGCGCATCGGCGAGCACGGTCGCGCGCTTCTTCACCCCCGCCTTGGCCTCGCCCGGCGAGACCGCCAGCACCGCGCCGATTCCAATCGTTTCCGCGACCCTAGCAAGGACGGGCTGGGAGACGAGATGGGCGAGGCGCCGGCCCAGGGCACCCTCCGGCTCAGCCGGGTAACGCTCGACCAGCCACTCGGCGATCAGCAGCCCGAGAACGCGGTCGCCCATGAACTCCATCCGCTCGTTCGAGGCGGACGCGCGCTGCCCCCGCGTGGCCCCGGCGGCGGAGCGATGGGTCAGCGCCTCGCGCAGCAATTCCGGGCGGATGAAGTGATGACCAAGGAGTTCCTCGACGGACCCGCTCACACCGGTGGCCACCAATCCTTAAGTCCTCAAGGGATAACGTCGCCAATCCGGCCCCAGCGAACCTCGAAGGGCCACATCCAGACCTCCCACCAGGGCGCGCGCGCATCGATGGAGAAGAAGATCACCTCGGCCCGCCCGACCAGGTTCTCCAACGGCACGAAGCCCCAGAAGCGGCTGTCGGCGCTGTTGTCGCGATTGTCGCCCATGACGAACACGGCGCCCTGCGGCACGGTGTAGACGGGGGTGTTGTTGGCCTCGCCCATCTCGGTGGCCTTCAGGATCTCGTGCCGGACGCCGCCAGGCAGATCCTCTTGGAAGAGCCGCAGCGCCTGCTGCACGCCCTCGTCGTCCACCACGTAGTCCCCCTCCGGGCGGCGGGGCACCTCCTTGCCGTTGATGTACAAGCGGCCGTCGATGACCTGCACCGTATCGCCGGGCAGCCCGATCACCCGCTTGATGTAGTCGACCGAGGTGTCGCGGGGATACTTGAACACGACCACATCCCCTCGGTGGGGGACCGAGCCGAAGATGCGGCCCGAGAACAGATCGGGCGCGAACGGCAGGGAATAGTGGGAATAGCCGTAGCTGTATTTCTCCACGAACAGGTAGTCGCCGATCAGCAATGTCGGGATCATGCTGCCGGAGGGAATATTGAACGGCTCGAACAGGAACGTGCGGATCACCACCGCGATCAGCCCCGCGTAGACGATCGTCTTGACGTTATCGAGCAGGCCGCTCGACCTGCGTCTGGCCTTGGTGGTCGTCGTCATGCGGCGGAATGGTCCGAACAAGATGCGGTGATCAAGCCCATGCCCCTGGGCGCTGTCAAGGAATGGAGCGCCCGCTCACGCCGGCAGGGCCGAGATCAGCACTTGGGCAAAAGCGTACGGGTATTCGTCGGTCATAGTCAGCGAGATGACTGGCTGCATCCCCGGCGGGGTGATCGCGGCGAGTCGCGCCGCCGCGCCGCCGGTCAGGCGCAGCGTCGGCTGGCCCGAGGGCAGGTTCACCACGCCAAGATCGGAGAAGAACACGCCTTGGCTGAAGCCGGTCCCCAGTGCCTTGGCGGCCGCCTCCTTGGCGGCGAAGCGCTTGGCGAAGGTGCCCGCCCGGATGCGCTCGGTCCGGCGCGCGGCCTTGGCGCGCTCGGTCTCGGTGAACACGCGGGTGAGGAAACGCTCGCCGTGCCGGGCGATGGCCGCCTCGATCCGGCGGATGTCACAGATGTCGCTGCCAATTCCGAGGATCATCGGGACAGCACGACCTACCCACGCGCCCGCTCGACGCTCTTGATCGTCGCCACCCCGCGCAAGCCGGCGATCACCTTCGAGAGGTGCAGCAGGTCGCGCACCTCGACATCGGCCAGGATCTCGATGAAGTCCTGCTGACGGTTGACGATGCGCAGATTGGCGACAGCGCCCTCGTGCTTGGCGACGGAATTGGAGAGGTCGGCGAGTGTCGAGGGTTCGTTGGCCGCGATGACGCCGATCCGGGCCGCGTGCGCCCCGCCCCCGAGCGCGTCCAGGTTCCAGCCCACCTCGATGAAGCGCTCCGGCGTGGCACTGAAGCTGCCCAGCGTCTGACAGTCGCGGGCATGGATCGTCACCCCTTTGCCGGTGGTCACGATGCCCACGATGGGATCACCCGGCACGGGATGACAGCAGCCGGCGAAGGAGTACGCCATGCCGGGCACCAGGCCAGTGACCGGCATCAGGCTGTCGCGCCGGGCCTCGCCTCGTCCAGAGGAGCGGGTCGGCAGCGTGGGCACGACGCGCGGGGCGCGCGAGGTCTGGCGCAGCTCCGGATACGCGGCGTGGACCACGTCCTTGGGGCCGAGCGTGCCGTTGCCGACGGCGATGTGCAGCTCGTCCATCGAGGAGAGCTTCAGCGCCTTCAGCGCCGGTTCCAGCGCCTTCTCCGACCCGTCCACGCCGGCTTGGCGGAACGCCTTGGCCAGATCCGCGCGGCCACGGTCCAGATGTTCCTGCCGCTGCTGCTGGTGGACGAAGCGGCGGATGCGCGAGCGCGCCTTGCCGGTGACGACGAACCGCTCCCATTGCGGCGACGGCGTGCCGCCGCGCGCGGTCATGATCTCGACCTGGTCGCCGTTCTGCAACTGGTAGCGCAGCGGCATCAGCCGCCCGTTCACCTTGGCGCCGACGCAGGCATCGCCCACCTGGCTGTGGACCGCGTACGCGAAGTCAACCGGCGTCGCCCCGCGCGGCAACTGGATCAATTGCCCCTTCGGGGTGAAGCAGAATACCTGATCGCCATAGAGTTCGAGCTTGGTGTTCTCCAGGAACTCGTCGGGCGCCGAGGAATTCTCCAGGATCTCAAGCAGATCCTGGACCCAGCGGAACTGGTGCAAGTCGCTGGCCGAGGCGTCGCGCTGCTTGTACAGCCAGTGCGCGGCGACCCCGGCCTCCGCGATCTCGTGCATTTCCTGGGTGCGGATCTGCACCTCGATCTTCTGGTTGCGGGGCGCGCGCAAGGTCACGCCGGTGTGGAGGCTTTGATAACCGTTCGCCTTGGGGGTGGAGATGTAGTCCTTGAAGCGTCCGGCGATGACTGGATAGGCGGAATGGACGGCGCCCAGCGCGGCGTAGCAGGCCTCCTTGGACGGCACGACGATGCGAAACGCCATGATGTCGGACAACTGCTCGAAGGCCACGTTGCGCTGCTGCATCTTTTCCCAGATGGAGAACAGCGACTTCTCGCGCCCGGTCACGCCGAGCACTTGGATGCCCGCGTGTTCGCAGACCTTTCGCAGCTCCTCGCGCACGTCCTCGATCACGTCGGCGCCCTGGCCGCGCAGGAAGTTGAGGCGGGCCTGAATGGTCTCGAACGCCTCCGGCTCGAGCTGCGCGAAGGCCAGCGTCTGCAACTCGCTCTTCACCGCCTCCATGCCGATCCGCTCGGCAAGCGGCGCGTAGATCTCCATCGTCTCGCGAGCGATCCGCTTTCGCCGGTCCGGGCAGGCGATGAAGTGCAAGGTGCGCATATTGTGCAGCCGGTCGGCCAGCTTGACCAGCAGCACGCGGATGTCGCGGCTCATCGCCAGGACGAGCTTGCGGAAGTTCTCGGCCTGCTTCGTGCGGTCCGATTGCAGCTCCAGGCGGTTGAGCTTGGTGACGCCGTCGACCAGCGCCGCCACTTCCCGCCCGAAGCGCCGCTCCACGTCCGGCAGCTTGACCGGCGTGTCTTCGATCACGTCATGGAGCAGGCCGGTCACGATGCTCGCGGTGTCGAGCCGGTACCCGGCCAGGATGTCGGCGACCGCGACGGGATGCGTGATGTAGGGATCGCCGTTGTCGCGCTTCTGGGCGCCGTGCGCCTTCATGGCCAGCACGTACGCGGCGTCGATCAGGGGAAGGTCCGCCTTGGGATCGTAGGCGGCGACCTTCTCGGTCAGTTCGAACTGGCGGATGACGGGAGGCCGCCCCCGCCGGTCGGCGGACAACGTCTCGGAGCCAGCCGACGGTTGGGCACGGTCGAACGGCGCATGGACGGGCGCGAAAGGGAAGCGGCCGGGGGCGCCGTCTGCCATGCCCGTCCTAGCGGCGCCGGCCGGCGAGCTCCGCCTCGATGGCCGCTTCCATGTCCTCGGGCGAGAGCTCTTCGGTTTCGGCCGGCAGGTTCGCCGCCTCCTCCTCGGCCGTCACGTCTTGCAGGCCGAAGATGTTCTGGTCGGTCGGGATAAGGTCCAGCACCTCCTCGTCCGCCGGTTCCGGCTCGGGGGCGCGCGAGAGGGACTTGATGAGATCCTGCTCCAGCCGGACCAGCTCGATCGTCTCCTCGGCGATCTCGCGCAGCGCGACCACCGGGTTCTTGTCGTTGTCCCGGTCGAGCGTCAGCTCCTCGCCCCGGCTGAGATTGCGCGCGCGCTGGGCGGCGAGCAGAACGAGTTCGAACCTATTTGGAACCTTCTCGACGCAGTCCTCGACGGTCACGCGCGCCATGCCGCAGCCACTCCGGTCATGATGGGGCAGAGAGACTTATCTAGTCCTGAATCCCCCGCGAAGCAAGGAACGCGCCACTACTATTCGGGTTGAATCGTCATCGGAACTGCTACTTGCGCTGGCAAATCGGCGAGCAGCGCCTCCGCGGTCCGGCCCAGGCGGGGATGAACCCAGCCGGGAACGACCTCGGCGAGCGGGGCCAGGACGAAGGCGCGCAGATGGGCGCGTGGATGCGGCAGGACGGGGTCCGGCGTGTTCCGGACCAGACCCGCGACATCGATTAGGTCGAGATCGAGGCTGCGCGCGGCGTTGACCGTCGCGCGGCGGCGGCCGAAGCGCGCTTCGATCCCGTGAAGGGCACGCAGCAGCGCGGCGGGATCGGCTTCGCCGGCGAGCAGAGCAATGCCGTTCACATAGTCGGGCTGATCCGAAGCTGGGACCGGCGCCGTGCGCCACCAGCGCGAGAGGCCCCGCAGCCGCAGCCCCGGCAAAGCATCCAGCAACGCCGCGGCACGCTGGCAGCTCACCAGCGGGGGGGCGCCATCTGGGGAGGGCAGATTAGCGCCAAGCGCGACGAGGATCACGTGTTCACCAGTCGCGGGAATTCACAACGCTGCTTGTTGATGGGATGATTGCATTCGCATGGGCTATCGCTATGGAGCGGATTGCCTCGCGCGTGCCATCGGGCACAATTGCAAAGGATTGTCATCCACATGGACCCGTATTTCTTTCCCAACGAGCGCATCGGGCTCTTCATCGACGGCGCCAATCTCTATTCCGCGTCGCGCAATCTGGGATTCGATGTCGATTACCGCAATTTGCTGGACTATTTTCGCCGCCTTGGCCTCGTTGTGCGCGCCTATTACTATGCCGCCGTGCTAGAGACCGAGGATTATTCTCCCCTCAAGCCGCTGACGGATTGGCTCGCCTATAACGGCTATTCCCTCGTCACCAAGCCGGCCAAGGAGTTCACCGATGCCACTGGGCGGCGGCGGGTCAAGGGAAACATGGACATCGAGCTCGCCGTGGACATGCTGGAGATCGCGCCGCACCTCGATCACGTAGTGCTGTTCAGCGGCGACTCCGATTTCCGGCGGCTTGTGGAGGCGGTGCAACGCAAGGGGGTGCGCGTTTCAGTGATCTCCTCGATCCGGACCGGCCAGCCAATGGTGTCCGACGAGCTGCGCCGGCAAGCCGACCAGTTCATCGAGCTGGCCGACATCGCGAAGGAGTTCACCCGCCGCCAGACCGAGCCCCGGCCCCGTCCCGCCTCGGCCCGCCCGACCCCCGCGGACCCGTTCAATGAACAAGGCCCGACGTGAGGCATGGGCCACCGGACGAGCCTGACAAACCAGGGCCGGATTGTCCGCTATGTGATCGCCTGGTCGCGTTCCGCTATGCCAACCGCGTCCAACACCCCACCTGGCACAACGCGCCCGTGCCGAGCTTCGGTCCGCTGGACGCGCCGCTTCTCATCGTTGGCTTGGCGCCAGGATTGAGGGGAGCGAACCGTACCGGTCGGCCGTTCACCGGCGACTACGCCGGGGTGCTGCTCTATCGGACCCTGCTGCGCTTCGGCATGGCCCAGGGGGCGTATGGGGCGGACCCCGCCGACGAACTGGTTCTGACCGGCTGCCGGATCAGCAACGCGGTGCGCTGCGTGCCGCCCGCCAACCAGCCCAGTCCGGCGGAAGTCGCGGCGTGCAATCGCTTCCTGAAAGCGGAACTGGCGGCGATGCCGCGCTTGCGGGCAGTGCTGGCGCTCGGCGGATTGGCCCATGCCGCGATGCTGCGCGCTCTCGGCGTTCGGCCCGCGCAGGCGCGCTTTCAGCACGGCGCGCTGCACGCCCTGCCCAGCGGTCTATGGCTCGCCGACAGCTATCACGTATCCCGCCTTAACACGAACACGGGCCGGCTGACGCAAGCCATGTTCGAGGCTGTGGTGCGCGCCCTGCTCGGGGAGCTGGGCGCCCCCGTCTCGCCCGCCGGGAGCTAGGCCCACCGCCGGCGATTCGATCTAGCGGTTGCTCGACTTGCCTTGGCTGCCCGTATTGCCCGCGGTGCTTTGCGAGTTCGTCGCCGACGTATTGCCGGTGTTGCTGGTCTGGCCCATGCCGGCCTTGCCCATTTCCTTGTTCGACCCACTCGGATTGGCGTTGGCACTCGTCCCGGCAGCGGAGCTACCGTTCGCGCTCTGGGCAGAGCTCGACCCGCCCTCGTGGCCCGGAACCGCCTGAGCCATCGCCAGGGGTGCCGCGAAGAGCACGCCGACCGCAGCCAGAGCACTCAACTTGGTGATGAACGTCATGGTCGCTCCCTCCTCACCATTGGAGGACGGCATAGCTCGGCTTGCGTCTCGCCATGGCCCCCAACTGAAACGGGTGACACGCGGCAAGGCCATTGACAGAGGGTAAAACTTTATCGTGAGCGGTGTTCATCCATAGCGCTGCTCGGACCAGGGGTCGCCGGTGTTGTGGTAGCCGCGCTGCTCCCAAAAGCCGGGCCGGTCGGCAATCAGGATTTCCACTCGGCGCACCCATTTGGCGGATTTCCAGAAATAGAGGCGGGGAATCACCACACGCAACGGACCACCATGCTCCCGCGCCAGCGTCGCTCCGTTCCATGCGTCGGCGAGCAGCGCGTCCGGCTGGTCGAAGTCAGCCAGCCGCACGTTCGTCGTGTATCCGTCATAGGCGTGGAACACGACGTGGCGCGCTTCCTCCTTCGGCTCCACCAGCGTCAGCAGCGTTCGCGCGGCCACGCCTGACCAGTGGTTGTCGTAGCGGGACCATTGCGTGACACAGTGGATGTCCGAGACGCTCTCCACGCGAGGAAGCGCCCGGTACTCGTCCCAGCGCAGGCTCAGCGGGCGGCGCACCGCGCCATCGATGTCCAGGCGGAACTTGGCTTCCGTGACAAGCGGCTGCGTGCCGAGATCGAGCACCGGCCAGTCATTCACCTCTCTTTGGCCCGGCGGCAGTCGGTCGCGCGCCGGATCGGCCGCGGTGCCAGTGAGAAGGCGGCCCTGCCGCGCCCAGGCCTCCTTGGCCGCAATCAGCTTGTCGCGCCGCCCACCGGCCGGCACAGTATCGCTATCGTCCATCCCCCACCTCGCGCGAGACAATCTCATGTCCGATGCGGGCTACGCCACGCATGACGTGCTGAATCAGGCCGGTGCACTGGAGGATTACAATGCCTTCGCCGCGGACAAGCCGCTTGTCGCGGCAGCGCGGGCGTTCGGCGCCGCGTGGGCCGAGCCCGACCTGCGCCGCGCCGGCGCGGTGGTCGGTGGCGCCCATGTCCAGGCCTTGGCCCGTCAAGCCAACCGCCACTTGCCCGAGTTGCGCACCCATGACCGCTTCGGCCGCCGCGTGGACCTGGTGGAATTCCATCCCGCCTATCACGCGCTGATGGCGCTGGTCTTTGGATGCGCCGCGCACGCCTATGCCTGGACGCATCCCCAGCCGGGCACCCATGTCGCGCGCGGCGTGCTGAGCTATCTTTGGAACCAGGCGGAGAACGGCGTCTGCTGCCCGATGGGGATGACCTTCGCCGCGATCGCGGCCCTGCGCCACGATCCCGCCCTGCTTGCCGAATGGGCGCCGCTGATCAACCGGAGCGAATACGATTCCCGTGCCGCCTTCGCCAAGGAAAAGGCCGGCGTCACCGTCGGCATGGCGATGACGGAGAAGCAGGGCGGCTCCGACCTGCGCGCGACCATGACCACGGCCCGCCCGGCTTCCACGCTCCGGGGCTCCGGCGCCCCTTACCTCATCACCGGGCACAAGTGGTTCTTCTCCGTGCCCATGAGCGACCTCTTCCTCACCCTGGCGCGAACCGGGTCCGGGCTCTCTTGTTTCCTCGCCACCGGATGGCTGCCCGACGGCAGCCGCAACCGGCTCAAGCTCCAACGGCTCAAGGACAAGTGCGGCAACAAGTCCAATGCGAGTTCGGAGGTGGAGTTTTACGACCTGCACGCGGTCATGCTGGGCGAGGAAGGCCGGGGCATCCGCACCATCATCGAGATGGCGCACCTCACGCGGCTCGATTTCGCGATCGGCTCAAGCGGCCTGATGCGCCAGGCGCTGTCGCAGGCGGTGCATCACGTCACCCACCGCCGCGCCTTCCAGCGCAGCCTGGTGGACCTGCCGGTGATGCGCAACGTGATCGCCGACCTTGCGGTGGAGAGCGAGGCGATGCTGTGGATGGCGATGCGCCTCGCCCACGCGCTCGATCGCGCGGAGGCCGATCGGGCCGAGGCCCTGTTGTCGCGCGTCGGCACGCCGGTTGCCAAATATTGGGCCTGCAAGCGCGCTCCCGCCTTCGTGGCCGAGGCGCTGGAATGCCATGGCGGCAACGGCTTCATCGCCGAGCACCTGATGGAGCGGCTGTACCGGGAGGCGCCGCTGAACGGCATCTGGGAAGGCACGGGCAACGTGATCTGCCTTGACGTGCTGCGGGCCATGCGGCGCGAACCGGAGTCGATCGGCGTGTTCCTCGACGAGGTGGGCAAGGCGAGGGGCGCCGACCGCCGCCTCGATGCGTTCGCGGCGGGGCTTGCCGGCCGGATGGCCGATCCAAACGGCCTGGAGCCGGTGGCACGCCGGGTGGTCGAAATGATGGCAGTCGCGCTGCAAGCGAGCCTGCTCGTTCGCCACGCGCCCCCGGACGTGGCGGACGCCTTCTGCGCGACACGCCTGGACGGCGACTGGGGGCACGCCTTCGGCACGTTGCCGCGTGGGGTGGCGACGCAGGCGATCGTGGATCGCGCGCGGGTCGGGGGTGATCAGTCGTGAGCGCCCGCGTTCAAGCTCAAGGAGACTAGTCACCATGAGCGATCTCTACGAGACCGACATCCTGGCCTGGAGCGAGGACCAGGCCGCGCGCCTGCGCCGCGTCGCCGCGGCCGACGGCCTGAACGACGCCTCGCCCGACTGGCCGAACATCATCGAGGAAATCGAAAGCGTGGGCCGTGAGCAACTGCACGCCGTCGAGTCGCTGCTGTTCCAGGCGTTCGTTCACCTGCTCAAGGCCGAGGCGTGGCCTGTCGCGCGCGACGCGCCGCATTGGCGGGCGGAGGCGCGCGGATTCCGGCTGCGAGCGCGCCGGCGGTTCGCGCCCTCCATGCGCCAACGGCTCGATCTGCCAGGGATCTACGCCGACGCGCTGCGCGCCCTGCCCGAGACGGTCGATGGGCAGGCGCCGCTGCCGGTGCCGGCGGAATGCCCGGCCACGCTGGATGAGATGCTGATGGAAGTGTAGCCCCAAAGATCGATTTCGGGGCACCAGTTCCGCGACGCGCCCGGACCGGAAGTGGGGGCACGCATCCGGCACATTGCCGCGCGGGGTGGCGGTGTCGGGGTGGGCGACCTACATTCCGCACCAATGACAGCATCCCTGACCGACTTCGTTCCTGCCCCGGCACGCTTGCCGGCTGGCCGCCGCGTTTACGCGATCGGCGACATCCACGGCTGCCTCGCCCAACTGAACGCATTGCATGAGGCCATCGCCGCCGATCTCGCCGCCCGCCCGGCCGCGGCGCCGTTGCTTGTGCATATCGGCGACTACGTGGATCGCGGGCCGGATAGCGCGGGGGTGATCGAGCGCCTGCGCCACGGGCCGCCCATCGCCGGGGTTCCCACGGTGAATCTAAAGGGCAATCACGAGCAAACCATGATGGAGGCGCTGGCAGGCGAGCGCGCCGCCGGGACCGACTGGCTGTTCCATGGCGGCAAGCTTGCCTTGGCAAGCTATGGGATCGATCCGGACGGTCCGCGCGAAGCTTGGAAGACGGCGGTGCCGGAGACGCATCTCGCCTTCCTCCAGGGGCTGACGATGATGCATCGCGAAGGCGGCTATCTGTTCGTCCATGCCGGCATCCGGCCAGGCGTACCGCTGGAGGAGCAGGCGCCCGAGGATCTGTTGCGCATCCGCCAGCCCTTCCTGTTCACCGAGCAGGCTCTCGGTGTGGTGGTGGTGCATGGCCACACGCCGGTGAAAACGCCGGTGGTGCGGAGGAATCGTATCGGAATCGACACCGGCGCGGTATTTGGGGGCGATCTGACCTGCATCGTGCTGGAAGGCGCGACGCTGCGTTTCCTGACCGCCTGACGCATCAACCCGAGGACTCCAATTCCGTGACCGCCCTAGCCAAGTTGACGCCCGAGACGCCGGCCGCGAGCCCGGCTCCTGCTGCCGCGCCACGCGGGATCAGCGCCCATGAGCGGGCCTTGTTCGGCGTGCTGTGCTTTGTCTGGGGCACGACTTGGCTGGCCATGAAGGTCGGCATCGCCACGGTGCCGCCCGGCTTTTTCGCCGGCACGCGCTGGACGGTGGCCGGGCTCACGCTGCTGCTGGTGCGCGCGCTGCAAGGCCATACCCTGGACGTGCCGTTCCGGCTGCGGGGGCGGCTCGTGCTGTGCTCGATCCTGATGGTCTCGCTCAATCAGGTGGTTCAGCTCTACGGGCTGCGGCACATCACCGCCGGCCTCGCCGCGGTGCTCAGCTCCGCCCTGACCCCGATCGGTCTGCTCGGCTTCGCGGTGGCGCTGCGTCAGGAGCCGTTCCGCTGGCGGCAGATGGGCGCCATCGCGCTGGGGGTGGCGGGCATCCTCGCGCTGTTCGGACCCAAGGCGTTCAAGGGCGATCTGGACTGGTTGGAGGTGGCGGGGGCGCTTGCCGTGGTGGTCAGCACGCTGAGCTACGCCTTCGGCTCCGTGCTGGCGCGTCCGCTGATGCGGACCATGCCACCCGCCCATGTGGCGGCGATGACCAACTTCATCGGCGGCGGCCTTCTATTGATCTTCGCGCTGGCGTTCGAGCCGGGGGCACTGGCGGCGACCACGGGGAATTGGGGCCTGCCGGCGTTC
>DATFDN010000404.1:0-3604 GCA_035252035.1 Acetobacteraceae bacterium
GGGGCTGCTGCCCCCGCTGGCGAGCGCGGGCGCGGTGCAATCCTGCCGCGAGTCGGCCGGCGCGGATCTGGCCGAACGTTACGTGCGCCAATGCACCAAGGTTTCGCCGGCCACGCATCCGCCGTGCAACGCCCAGAACCCGTGCGATGAAATCCTTGCGGAGGTGTATCGCGGCTGCCGACTTCTCACGGCAGCGGAGCGCCCGGATTTCTGCGGCCCGGAAACGGGCACCAAGCCGCGATCGCCGCCGGAGGTGGTGCCGGGGCGGTAGCGGCGGCGGGAGCAAGGGCTTCCGCGCTGGCTCCGCGGAACAGCCGGTCCTAGCCCGTCCCGACGGGATAGGATCGGCCGGTCTCGCATCAGCCTAGGTTGGCCGGCTTGTAGTAGGGGCGATCCCCAAGCGCATCGACGCGCTGCCAGAAGGCTTCGCCGCCCGCTCTTCCGACCTCTTCAAGATCGGCCGCTTGGCGCCAGATGTTCCACGATTCGGGATGCAGCCGGCTCGCCTCGGCCAGGTGCGTGGCAGCCTCGGCGCCCCGTCCGTTTCGATGCAGCCACACGCCCAGCCGGAAATGCGCGTGCGCTTGCGCGATCTCGGGTGTGATGGTTGGCGCGGTCCGGCGGACAAGGTCGGACGAAAGCGCGTAACGGCCCGTCCGCACCCAGTCACGGATCGCATCCAAGTAAGCGCGCCTCGCTGCCTCCCGAGCAGCCTGGTCCGGCGCCGACAGGGTCTTGGTGGTCCGGTCCATGCGGCGGAAGTGGTCCGAAGCGCCAGCCGACTCGGGCGGCCGCACGATACGTCCCGCTTCGTCGATCCACACCGCCTGCGGCACGTTCACCATGCCGTAGAGGTCGGCCACGCGGTGGTCGGTGTCGATAAGGCACCAGTATTCCGGGTTCGCCTGCTCGATCCATGGGCGCGCGTGCTCGGCGCCGCGGGTTTCCTCCGCCACGGCCACGATCATGAAGTTCTGGTCTCGCAAGCTGTCAAAGAGTGCCTGCCACACGGGCAGGTCGAGCCGGCAGCCTCACCAGGACGCCCAGGTACACAGAAAGACCTTCTTGCCGCGCAGGTCCGAAAGCCGGTGCGGCACGCCCGCCAGGTCGGGCAAGGTGAAGTCCGGCGCGGTCGCCCCGGTCAATCCAGCGTTGCGCTCGTCAGCGCCGGCGCCAAGCATCCATGTGTCGGTCGCCTCGTCATGCGCGACCGGCCGTCCGAGGTGCCGCCAAAAGGCCGGAACGTCGATCCGGCCATCTCGGGTCATCCCCGCCGGCAAGGGAACGCAGAGATCGCCTTGGCACATGCCCTCTGGTTTGGGCACAAAGCCAGTCGCGCGAGCGGCGTCTTCCGGGCTCAGCAACAAACCAGGGAGCGCGTTGACGTGTACCTCGCCCGTCTCCGTCAAAACGACCGCCATGGCTTTCCTCCCGAACAACAATCCGACCGATACTCGCCGCCCAGATCGGCTACGACAAGCGGTCGTAGCGCGGTCAACGGTTCGCGGCCATTGCCAGGCGATTCCGCGTATCCGATGATGCCGCTGCCAGCGCGCGCGGGATCAAGGCTGTCCGTTTGGGTGCAAGGAGGATGAACCCATGCCAAGTCTGCGTCTAACCGTCGTCAATGCCGGGCCGATCAGTTGCGCCAGGGCAAACTTGGTCGCGTTCGCGCCAGGCAATGTGGATGCCCCGACCACCGTCGGCATCATCGAGCACCCGAAGCACGGACTTGTCTTATGGGACACCGGTGTCAATGACGCGGTCGCCGATCCGGAGCGAGGCGACGCCTACTGGGGAGCGGGCCTGCGCGACGCCTTCGGCGTACATGCCTTCACCCGCGATCATGCCGTGGACGCACAGCTCAAGCGGCTAGGATTCCGCCCCGAGGACGTGCGCTACGTGATCTACTCCCACCTGCACCTCGATCATGCCGGGGGCATGTCATATTTTCCGAATGCCGTCCACGTGGCGCAGCGTGACGAGATTCGCTACGCGCTCTGGCCTGATCCGTGGACGCGCCCCGTTTATTGCCAGAACGACTTCCGCGACATCCGCAAGCTGAACTTTCTGGAGCTCGAGGGCGATTTCGACCTGTTCGACGACCGCACGATGCGGCTGGTGAAGACGCCCGGCCACGCGCCGGGGCACCAGGCGCTGATCCTCGATCTCGCGCAGCGTGGCCGCATCTGCCTGGGCGGCGATGTCGGGCACTTGCGCGAGGGCTATGACCAGATGATCCCGATGCCGTGGGATTGGAGCACCAGCGCGATGACGATAACCCGGATGCGAATGAAACAGTTGGAGCGGAGCGGCGTGCCGGTGTTCCTGTGCCACGACCCGAACGACTTCGCCAAGCTGCCCAGCAATGGGGAGCATTGGGACTAGCGCCGGGAGGAGAATGCAATCGGATCTTGGGAGGCGGTATGGGGCAATGACCGGGGACGCCTGGCCGCCGCCGGCCCCGCAGTTGCTCAAGGACGATTGAATGCTGGTCGCCGGCTACAAGGCCGAGCCGTGGCCAATCCGCCGTCCCGGCCCTATATGGGCCGGTCATGCGCGTCTCCTTCGTCAAGATGCACGGATGCGGCAACGATTTCGTCGTGTTCGACGAGCGCGCGGGGGCGCTCGGCCTGACGCCGGCGCGTGCCGCCGCCCTTGCCGATCGACGACGGGGCATCGGGTGCGATCAGCTCATCAGCATCGAGCCCCCGCCCGAGGGGTCCGGCGCGGCCGCGTTCATGCGCATCCGCAACCCCGATGGGGGCGAGGCGGGGGCCTGCGGCAACGCCACGCGCTGCGTGGCCGCGCTGCTGGCGCCTGAGAGCGGGGGGCGGCTTGTGATCCGCACGGTTGCCGGGGATCTGCGCGCCCGCGTGCTCGCGCCGGACCGTGTGGCGGTGGACATGGGCGTGCCCCGTCTTGACTGGCACGACATCCCGCTCGCGGAGCCGCGCGACACCCTGCATCTCGACATCGCTTCCGGCCCGCTCGCCGACCCCGCGGCGGTGAGCATGGGCAACCCGCACGCGACGTTCTTTGTCGAGGACGTGGCGGCAGTCCCTGTCGAGGCGCTCGGCCCGGCGCTGGAGCGTCACCCGCTCTTCCCCGAGCGGGCCAATATCGGCATCGCCCAAATCCTCGCGCCCGACCGCATCCGCCTCCGGGTTTGGGAACGGGAGGCTGGGCTCACGCTGGCCTGCGGCTCCGGGGCCTGCGCGGCCCTGGTCAACGCGCACCGGAGGGGGCTTGCCGGGCGTGCCGCCACCCTGGTTCTCGACGGGGGCGAGTTGTTGATCGAGTGGCTGGAGAACGGCCAGGTTCGGATGACCGGCCCGGTCGCGACCGCGTTCACGGGCAGCGTCGATCTCGACGCCTATCCGCCATGAGCGTCGATGTCCTCACCTTCGGCTGCCGCCTCAACGCCTATGAGAGCGAGGTCATGCGCGCCCACGCGGCGGCGCTGGAGGACACGGTGATCGTCAACACCTGCGCCGTGACCGCCGAGGCCGAGCGGCAGGCCCGGCAGGCGATCCGCCGCGCAGCGCGGGAACGCCCCGGCGCGCGCATCGTCGTCACCGGCTGCGCCGCGCAGATCGACCCG
>DATFDN010000405.1:0-17110 GCA_035252035.1 Acetobacteraceae bacterium
TGGCGCAGGTGGACCGCGGCACGGGATTCGCGGTGCTCTGCCTGGATCTCGACCGGTTCAAAGCCGTGAACGACACGCTCGGCCACCCCATCGGGGACGGCCTGCTCAGGCAGGTGGCGGAGCGGTTGCAGGCGTGCGTGCGCGAGGGCGACACGGTGGCGCGGCTGGGCGGCGACGAGTTCGCCATCGTGCTCCTGAACGCGGGCGAGCCGTCCCAGGTGGACAGCCTCGCAACCCGGATCATCGACGTCATCGGCGCGGTCTATGAGGTCGATGGCCACCAGATCAGCATCGGCACGAGCATCGGCATCGCCCTCGCGCCAAGCGATGGATCGGCGGCCGAGGAACTCCTGAAGAACGCCGACACCGCCCTCTACGGGGCGAAGGCCAACGGACGGGGCATCTCCTGCTTCTATGAGGCCGCCATGAACGCGGCGCTCCAGTCGCGGCGCGCGTTGGAGATGGGCTTGCGCCAGGCGATCGCCCGGCAGGAGTTCCAGCTTTATTACCAGCCGCTGGTGGAGGCGCGCTCGCGCCGCGTGCGCGGCTTCGAGGCCCTGATCCGGTGGCAGCATCCGGAGCGGGGAATGATCGTGCCGGACACGTTCATTCCCGTGGCGGAGTCGTCCGGCCTGATCGGGGCCATCGGGCGGTGGGTTCTGCGCCAGGCCTGTCTCGATGCCGCCACTTGGCCGGACGAGATCAAGGTCGCAGTGAACCTGTCCCCATTGCAGTTCAAGGACAGGAACCTCCTGGAGGATGTCCGCGCGGCGCTCGCCGCCAGCGGATTGCCGGCGCAGCGGCTTGAACTGGAGATCACGGAATCGGTGCTGATTCATGATAGCAGCGCCGTCCTGGCGATCCTCCGCGACCTCAAGGCATTGGGCGTCCAGATCGCCATGGACGACTTCGGGACCGGCTACTCCTCGCTCAACTACCTGCGCAGCTTCCCGTTCGACAAGGTCAAGATCGACCGCAGCTTCATCAAGGATCTCCCGCACGACCCCAACGCGATGGCCATTGTGCGCGCGATCGTCGGGCTCAGCACCACGCTCGGCATGTCGGTGACGGCCGAGGGCGTCGAGACCGACGAGCAAGCGTTGCAGCTCGCGCTGGAGGCCTGCACGCAGCTACAGGGATATCTGTTCAGCCGGCCCATGCCGGCCGCGCGCGTGCCGGACCTCGTCGAGCGGTTGTCGTCCGCGGCGAGCCGCTGAAAACGCCCGCGGGCGCGCCCCGCGCCTAGACCCTGGGCAACGCCCCGCGCTATCGCTCTCCCGCAATGCCCGAAGCGCCTCTCGCCGCCGTGCCGGTCCGGCGCTGGCCCATCCTCGCCGCCTGCCTCATGGCGACCTTCATGCCGGCGGTGGAAAGCACCATCGTCGCCACCGCCATGCCCACGATCGTCGCCGATCTCGGCGGCTTCGCGCTATTCTCGTGGGCGTTCACGCTCTACCTCCTGACCCAGGCGGTCAGCATCCCGCTCTATGGGCGCTTGGCCGATCTCCATGGCCGCAAGCCGGTCTTCTTCGCCGGCGCCGGGCTGTTCCTGGCCGGCTCGGTGCTCGCGGGATTCGCTCATGGCATGGTGGCGCTGATCCTGTTCCGCGCCGTCCAGGGCCTGGGCGCGGGCGGGGTCATGCCAGTGGCCGCGACCATATTGGGCGATATCTACGCGCCCGCCGAGCGGGCGCGTGTGCAGGGCCTGGTCTCCTCCGTGTTCGGCGTCTCCGCCGTGATCGGACCCTCGCTCGGCGCCTTCCTGATCGAGCATCTGAGTTGGCCGGTCGTGTTCTGGGTCAACCTGCCGATCGGCGCGGCCAGCCTGGTGATGCTCGGGCTTTTCCTGCGCGAGCGCGTGGCGCCGCGCCCGCACCGGTTGGACATCGCGGGCTCGGTCCTGCTGTTCACGGCCATCGGCGGATTGATGCTCGTGCTCGTGCAGGGCGCGGCGCTGCCAGGGCTCGCGTGGTGGGGGGCATTCGGGTGCGGGATCGCCGCGATGGTGGCGCTGCTGGTCCATGAGACCCGGATCGCCGAGCCCATGCTGCCGCTTGAGCTGTGGCGCGATCCGGTGATCGTCGCGGGCAGCCTGGGCAACTGCGCCACGGGCGCGGTGATGATGGGCGTCGCCGCCTTCCTGCCCGCTTACGTGCAGGGCGCGATGGGCCGCAGCCCCGGCGCGGGCGGACTGGTGCTCGGCGCCATGTCCGTGAGCTGGGCGCTCGCCTCGCTCCTGGCCGGGCGGATCATGCTGCGCACCTCCTACCGCAGCACGGCACGGCTCGGCGGGGCGGCGCTGGTCATGGGATGCCTGATGCTGGTCGCGCTCACCCCAGCGCGCGGCCCGCTTTGGGCGGGCGCCGGGTCGTTCGTCATCGGGCTCGGGATGGGATTTTGCAGCACCACCTTCATCGTCTCGATCCAGGCGGCGGTGCCATGGGCCAAGCGCGGCGCGGCGACGTCCTCGGCCATGTTCCTGCGCTTCGTCGGCCAGGCGCTTGGCGCCGCCGGGTGCGGCGCGGTGCTCAACGCCACGCTCCGCGAAGGAGGCGGGGTGGCGAACGAGCCGCTCGCCAATCGCGTCCTCGACGGGGCGCAGCGCGCGCGGCTCCCGCCAGGGGAGCTGGCGCGGATGGTGACGCTGCTCGCGCACGGGCTGCACAACGCGTACCTGCTCGCGGCCGCCCTCTCGGTCGTCGCCCTAGCGCTGGCCTGGCTCATCCCGCGCCGGCTCAGCCCGCGCCACGCCTGATCCGACCTGTTTCAGGTCGAGCACGCTGTCGCGCCCGAGCTCGCCAATGCGGCGCAGGCCGAGCAGGGCCATGTCGCGGTCGATCTCCTTCGAAAGCAGGTCGATCGCGTGGAGCACGCCGGCCTCGCCGGCGACGGCGGCGGCGAACAGGAAGGGGCGGCCGATGAAGACGAAATCGGCGCCGAGCGCCAGCGCGGTCAGGACGTCCGTGCCGCGCCGGAACCCGCTGTCGATCATCACCGTCATGTCGCCCGCCGCCCCGACGATGTCCGGCAGCACGTGCAGCGGGCTCGCGGCCCTGTCGAGCTGCCGCCCGCCGTGGTTGGAGACCACGATGCCGTCCACCCCGTGATCGCGCGCGATCCGGGCATCCTCGCGCGACAGGATGCCCTTGACCACGAACGGGCCTTTCCAGAGCCGGCGGATCAGGCGCACATGATCCCAGCATAGCTCCGCGTGCGCCGCGATCTTGGTCACGGTCCTGGAGAACAGGCTCGGCCCGCCGTCGTATTCGAGATTCTCGATCCGCGGCACGCCGCGCTTCAGCAGGGTGCGCGCGGCCGTCGAGACCACCCAATTGGGATGGGCCAGCCCGTCGCGGATCAGCTTGGGATTCAGCCGGATCGGTTGGGTGAAGCCGGCCCGGCGGTCCTTCTCGCGGTTGGAGCCCACGGGCACGTCCACCGTCGAGACGAAAGTGGAGAAGCCCGCCGCCGCGACGCGCTCCACCATGCCCTCGATGGCCTTGGTGGTCGGCGATTGATACGAGGCGAACCACGCGCCGGGACAATTCCGCGCCACCTCCTCCATCGGGATGATGGAGTTGCCGCTGAGCACGAAGGGAATGCCGCACTGGGCGGCCGCCCGCGCCATCCGGACATCGCCATCGTACGTGACGGCCGCGCTGCCGCCCATCGGCGCGATGCCGAACGGCGCGGCGCAGTGCCGCCCGAGCAAGGTGGTCCGCTGGTCCCGCTCGCCGACGCCGACGAGCACGCGGGGGACGAGACGGTAGTCCAGGAACGCCGCGCGGTTCGTCGCGAGCGAGGTCTCGTCCTCGGACCCGTTGGCGACATAGCCATGGATCGCGCGCGGCAGGTGGCGCCTGGCGACGCGCTGGAAGTCGTCGAGGTCGAGGATTCGGCGCAAACGCCGTGCATGACGAAGCGGCAGGCTCTCCGCCGCCTTCTCCGCGCGCGCGAATGGGGGCTCCACGGTGAGAGACTCGGCGGCCATCAGCGTCTCCCGCGCAAAGCGGTCAGGACTCGCCTGCCACGGGCGGGCGCTCCCAGAACCGCCCGAGCGCGCCCTGGCCGCCGTTCACCGGATCGGGCACGTGCAGCGAGACATTGACGATGTTGCGATGCACCTCGGCAGCCTCCTCCGGACGGCCGCGCCTGGTGTCCAGCCCGGCCGCCATGCCTTGCGGATAGGCGCCGACAATGAGCAGGTCGGGCGAGGCGTCCTGGCGGCAATGGCCGACTCCCGCCGGGAGCACCACGACGTCCCCGGCCGCGAGCTCCAGGCTGCGCCCGTTCGGGCCGCCGAACAGCACGCGCGCATGGCCGCGCGCCACGCCCAGCGCCTCATGCGAGGTGCTGTGGAAGTGATGGAACGGATGCACCCCGTCGCGCCAGGCGGGCGGCCAGCCATGTTCGTCGAAGCGATGCTCGATCGCGTTCGGGTCGGCCGGCACGGCATGACGATAGACCAGCATCGGCAGGCGTGAGTTCGGGATGGCGCCGTCCGGGGGGAAGGTAAAGGCTTCAGGTTCGATCATCGCGCACCTCCTGCCCCTCGAACGCCGGCGCCCCCGCTGGGGTGCCGGGCTCGCGTTCCTCGTCCTCGTCATAGCCGAGCAGGCGCAGCGCCCGTCCGGTGATGCCACGGGCCGAGACGGCATGGATCAGCGCCTCCTCACGCCCATGCGTGACCCAGACGTCGGGAGCGCCCGTTTCGTCGATCGTGGCGTTCAGCTCGTCCCAATCGGCGTGGTCCGAGATCACCAGCGGCAGCTCGACACCTCTCGCCTTCGCCCGCTGGCGCACCCGCATCCAGCCGGAGGCGAGCGCAACCACCGGATCGGCCAGCCGCCGCGCCCAGCGATCGGCGACGGCACCGGGCGGGGCGAGCACGATCGCGCCGGCCAGCTCCGACCTAGCCGCGGCCGTGGCGGCGCGCAGCTCGCCCAGCCGCACCCCGCGCGCCTCGTACACGGCGCAGAGCGGCAACAGCGCGCCATGCAGCCAGATCGGGCCATCCCAGCCGGCCTCGCGCAACAGCGCGATCACCCGCTGGCACTTGCCCAGCGCGTAGCAGCCGATCAGGTGCGTGCGGTCAGGGAACAGCGACAGGCTGGCGAGCAGGCGCGCGATCTCGTGTTCCGGCGGGGGATGGCGAAAGACCGGCAGGCCGAACGTCGCCTCGGTCACGAACACGTCGCAGGGCACGGGCACGAAGCCGAGGCAGGTAGGGTCGGGCCGGCGCTTGTAGTCGCCGCTGACCACCACGCGGCAGCCCACGTGCTCCATCACGACCTGCGCGCTGCCCAGCACGTGCCCCGCCGGTTCCAGCCGCAGCCGCACGCCTCCGATCTGGAGGCTCTCGCCCCAGCCGAGCGCCTGGACGCTCCCTCCCCTACCCTCCCCCAACCGGGCCTCCATCAGCGCGAGCGTGTCGGCGCTGGCCAGCACATGGGCGTGGCCGGGGCGGGCGTGGTCGGAATGGGCATGGGTGATGACGGCGCGATCCACGGGACGGGTGGGATCGATGAAAAAGCCGCCCGGCTCGCAGAACAATCCCTGCGGCAGCACCTTCAGCCAGGCGGCGGGGTTGGCCATGGTCCGGGCTCAGGCCACTCTCAGCCCAAGATGGCGCTGCATCGGATCGAAGTCGCGGTCGTCATGGAGCAATTCATGGCCGTGGCGGATGCAATAGGTTCCGATCACCATGTCGATCCCGGTGCGGATCGTGAACCCCAGACCCCGGAGAATCCGGTGGTTCCGGGCCGCCTCCTCGGCCATGGAAACGTCCATAAGTGGAACGATCTGGAACTCGCCCATCTCCCGCCGAAGGCGTATCGCCTGCGCTTCGTCCCGTGCGCCCATCATTATCTCCATCAGGATCAGATCCCCGATGAGGATGCGCTCATCAGCCTGATAGAGGGCGTGCAGCTTGCGGACAGCCTCGGTCCTGGCACCCCGAAGATTGGCGATCCAAACCGAGCTATCGACCAGGATCATTCAGACCGGGTACGGCGCAGCGCATCCAGGTCGCCCTCCCACCCCATGCCGTGCATGTTCTCGATCGCCCGCTTTTGGCGGGCGCTCCGGATCAGCCGGCGCAATGCCTCCTCGACAGTCGCCTTCTTGGTGGAGAGCCCGGTAAGGGCCATGGCCTCGGCAATGAGCGCCTCATCGAGGTCGATGTTCGTGCGCACTGAGACACCCAATGTGTATCCCAAGAGGTAAAATAGGTGCTCAATGCACCCAGGCAAGGTGGGACTCTTGTCAGCACCGCCAATCCCCGGCCTATGGTGGCGGCAAGCAAACACCCGGAGGAAGCCCGCCATGAAGCGTCACCTGCTCGCCCCCCTGGCTCTCGCCACGGCACTCGGCTTCCATCCCGCGATGGCGCAACCGCAGCCGCCGATCACCATAGGCTTCGCGATGTCGCTGACCGGCGGCCTGGCGGCGAATGGCAAGTCGGCGTTGCTGGCTATGCAGATCTGGGCCGAGGAGAGGAACGCCAAGGGCGGCCTGCTCGGCCGGCCGGTGAAGCTGATCTACTACGACGACCAGAGCAACCCGGCGCAGATCCCCGGCATCTACACCAAGCTGCTGGACGTGGACAAAGTCGATCTGGTCGCGAGCAGCTACGGGACGAACATGATCGCGCCGGCGATGCCGGTCATCATCCAGCACGGGCGCACCTTCTTCGCGCTGTTCGGCCTCGACGTGAACAGCAAGTTCCACTACCCGAAGTATTTCTCGTTCGTGCCCCTCGGCGGTCCGCATCCCAGGCAGAGCTTTTCGGAGCCCTTCTTCGCGGTCGCCGCCGGGATGGAGCCCAGGCCCACGCGCCTGGCGCTGGTGGGCGCGGACGCCGAGTTCCCGAAGAACGCGCTGAGCGGCGCGCGGGAACTGGCGAAAGAGAACAAGCTCAGCATCGTCTACGACCGCAGCTACCCGCCGAGCACCGCCGACTTCACCCCGATCGTGCGCGCGATCCAGGCCACGCGCCCGGACCTCGTGTTCGTCGCCTCCTACCCGCCCGACACGGTCGGAATGGTGCGCGCCGCGCGCGAGACCGGGCTGAAGGCGCGGCTGTTCGGCGGCGGCATGGTGGGGTTGCAGTCCACCGCGATCAAGACGCAGCTCGGCGAACTGCTCAACGGCATCGTCGATTACGATTACTGGCTGCCATGGGCAGGCTACGCGGATTCCCAGGCGATGGCGTCGTTTATGAGGCAGTACCAGGACAAGGCCGGCGCCGCCGGGATCGATGCGCTCGGCTACTACCTGCCGCCCTTCGCCTATTCCGAGATGCAGGTCTTGGCCGATGTCGTCGAGGGCACGAAGAGCCTCGCCGACGACAAGCTCGCGGAGTACTTGCGCAGCCACCAGTTCGGGACGATCGTCGGGCCGATCAAGTTCGGTCCCGACGGCGAGTGGACGGACGCGCGGGTGCTGGAGGTGCAGTTCCAGGGCGTGCAGGGCCACGACCTCGCGCAGTTCAGGGATCCCAAGACCGAGGTGATCCTCTATCCAGCCGAGCACAAGACCGGCACCTTGCGGGCACCCTACGAGGACGCGCAGCACTGACCCGCGCGCCGGGGGCGCGGCGGGATCAGCTCTTCACCAACGGGCAGCCGCCCTCGCTCAGCGGACGCCAGGCCTCCTCCAGTGGGGTGACGGCGATGACCTTGGCCACGTCCCAAGGCTGCTTGCTCTCGGACGGTTTCTTGGCCTCGAACAGATAGACCGGATGCAGCGCGCGCCCGTCCTCGCGGATGCGGCCGGGTCCGAAGGCGTCGTCATCGGTCGGCATCGCCTTCATGCGAGCGACCGCCGCCCTGCCATCGGCCTTAGCAGCCGCGACACCCATGTCCGCGACCGCTTTCAAGTAATGCAGCACGGCGCCGTAATTGCCGGCCTGCGTCATGTTGGGCCAGATGCCGTTGGCGGTCTTGCCCTTCATGCGGTTGTTGAACGCGCGGGTGCGGTCGTTCAGATCCCAGTAGTAGGACTCGCTGTAGCGCAGCCCCTGCGCCGTATCCAGGCCGAGGGCGTGGATGCCGGTGCTCTGGATCAGCATGGCCGCGATGCGGATCGGTCCCATCAGGCCGAACTCGCGCGCCTGCTTGATGCAATTCATCGTGTCGGCGCCGGCGTTGCACAGGCCGATGACATTGGCGCCCGACGCCTGCGCGCGCACCAGCAAGGAGGAGAAATCGGTGGTGTCCGGGAATGGATAGCGGATGCTGCCCAGCACCTTGCCGCCCGCTTGCTTCACCATCGCCGTGGTGTCCCGCTCCAGGCTCTGGCCGAACACGTAATCGGCGGTGATGAAGAACCACTTGTCGCCGCCCTGCTTCACCGTGGCGCCGCCGGTGGATTTGGCGAGCATGTAGGTGTCGTAGGTCCAGTGGATGGTGTTGGGGCTGCATTGCGGTCCGGTGAGGTCGGAGGTGCCGGTGCCGGAGTTGAGCATGACCTTGTTCTTCTCGCGGCAGATATTGTTGACCGCGAGCCCGACGGAGGAGGTCGGCACATCCACGATCGCGTCCACGCCCTCCTGGTCGATCCATTGCCGGGCGATGGAGGCGCCGACCTGCGGCTTGTTCTGGTGGTCGGCGGAGATGAGTTCCACATTGAGGCCCTTGCCCGGCACGCCGAAATCGACCAGGGCCTGGCGCGCGCAGGCGACCGAGGTCATGCCGCCGTCGTCGCGATAAGGGCCGGACTGGTCGTTCAGCACGCCCAGCTTGAGGGTGGGGGTTTGCGCGCGGGCGATGCGAGCAAACGAGGCCGCTGTGGCCGTAGTCAGAAGGGTACGTCGCGAAAGCATGGGCACGTTCTCTTTCGATGTTAGCTAGTGTTAGCTTACATGGGTGTCAGTACACTTGCTGGCCCAGAGGCAGCCGCAAAGCTGATGGCCGACGGCGCGAGCTCCGCAGTGGCCAGGCAGGACAGCGCAAACACCGCATTAAGACAGAGTCCTCTTTTGAATCACACCATCCTTGATGATGACGACGAAGTTGCGCTCGTAGTCCCTCAGCACGCTGATGTCCTGCGTGGGATCGCCATCCACCAGCAGCATGTCCGCCCAGGCACCCTCCTGAAGGACGCCGAGCTTCGCCCCCTTGTAGGGATTGCGCTCGCCGCTCATGGCGAAGAGCTCGCAATTGCCCGAGGTGGCGATCTTCAGAACCTCCACATTGCTGTAGATTTTCGAGAATCTGGTCAGCATCACGTTTTCCTTGCCGGTCCCATGCGGCTGGAACAACAGGTCCGTTCCGAATGCAACTTTCACCCCATGCTTCTTCGCCCACCCGAGGATTCTCTCCCAGGCGCCGACCATCGACTTTGTTTTCTCGATCTGCTCTTGCGTCAGCGGATCGTCACCCGGCTCGAACGGCTGCGTGCTCAACCATGCGCCCTTCTCCCCGATGAGCCTGATGGTGGCCTCGTCGGCCAAGTGGCCGTGCTCGATGGACATTACGCCGGCGTCGAGGGCACGGCGTATCCCCGCGGACGAATAAACATGGGCGGCAACGTAGGTGTGCCAGTCGCTGGCCGCCTGCACCGCGGCTCTGATCTCGTCGGGCGTGAACTGAAGACTGTCAATCGGATCGAAGTCCGAGATGACACCGCCGCCCACCGCGATCTTGACTTGGCTCGCGCCCTTCTTGAGCTGGTTCCTTGCCGCCGCCAGCACTTCGGGAACGCCGTTCGCGACAACGAACACGCCGATATCCTCGAGGTGGGATGGCTGGCCCCCGAGAATGTAAGGCCTTGCGTAAGGGGGCGAGAAATCACCGTGTCCGGCGGTCTGCGAGATGAGCGCCCCGCTGGGGTACACGCGCGGGCCGGGAATGACGCCCGCATCGATCGCATCCTTGATGCCGAAGGTCGGACCGGCCATGTCCCTGACAGTGGTGAAGCCTCGCAGAAGGGTTCTCCGCGCCTCGGCCACGGTGTTGGCGTACATCAGACCCGTATCGGCCTGCTGCAAATTGTCTAGCGTGTTTGTGGCCATCGTCATGTGCCAGTGGGCATCGGTAAGCCCTGGCATGAGCACGCGCCCACCCCCGTTGATAACCGTGGCGTCCGGTGGCGCGGTGATCGCGCTGGAGGAGATCTGCTTGATCTTGTGATTCTCGACCAGGAGGTTGCCTGGCGTGAGCTGGTCTCCGATGCCGTCGAAGATGCGGACGTTGCTGATAAGGATGGCGGCGGGCGCCCTGACCTCTTGCGAGTGGGCCTGCTGCGCCCGCCCCGTCGCGGCCATCGCGACGCCGCCAGCCAAGGCAAGCAGGGTCGATCTTCTGGTCGTGCGAATGGCCATGCCAAACCTCTCGATCGGCCCCATCCCCGGACCAAGTCCGGGGATGGCCATGGCAATTAGAGTTTTAAACCGGCGTGAACATCGGCACCGGCGGTCCATTCTCGCTCGGCACGAACTTCAGCGTCACGCGTTGCCCGATCTTGATGCTGTCGAGGTCGCAATCGACGATGTTGGTCATCATCGTCGGCCCCTCCTCCAAAGTCACGTAGGCGATGGCGTACGGCACCTCGGCGCGCTTCATCACGCTGAACGAGTAGATCGTTCCCTTGCCGGACGCCTCGCTCCAGGCGAGATCCTGGCTGAAGCAGTGCGGGCAGATGGCGCGCGGGTACCAGTGCGACCGGCCGCAGGCGTTGCAGCGCGGCAGGAGCAGCTTGCCGCGCTCCGCCGCCTCGAACACGCGCTTGGTCTCGGGGTTGCTGCCAACGTCGCCGACGAACGGGATCTTGCGCTGCTGATAGGCCATGTCCGTCACTCCCGCTCCATGATGAGCGTCGCCGAGCCGTGCCGCGAGCCGAGCAATCCGCCTGTGCCGTGCGCCAGCGCGAGGCCGCAATCCCTCACCTGCACCTTCGGGTGCGCCTCGCCGCGCAACTGGCGCACCGCCTCGATCACCTTGGTGATGCCGCCGCGATTGGCGGGATGGTTGTTGCACAACCCGCCGCCGTCGGTGTTGAACGGCAGCTTGCCGACCCCTGAGATCAGGTTGCCGTCGGAAACGAACCGGCCGCCTTGGCCCTTCTCGCAGAAGCCGAGATCCTCGATCTGGATCAGCACCGTGATGGTGAAGCTGTCGTAGATCGAGGCGTATTTGATGTCGGCGGGCTTCACGCCGGCCATCTCGAACGCGGCCGGGCCGGAGAAGCGGGCGGCCGAGTAGGTCAGGTCCACGTCACCGCCGTACTGGCCCTTGGCGGCCTCGCCCATGCCGATCACCTTGACCCTGGGGCGGTTCAGGCTGCGCGCGATCTCGGGCTTCACCACCACCAGCGCGCCGCCGCCATCGGTGATGACGCAGCAATCGAGCCGGTGCAGCGGGCTCGCGATGATCGGGGATCTCACCACGTCCTCGACCGTCACCACGTCGCGCAGCAGCGCGTGCTCGTTGTACTGCGCGTGCTGCGAGGCGGCGACCTTGATCCAGGCGAGCTGCTCGCTGGTCGTCCCGTACTGGTGCATGTGGCGCTGCGCGCACATCGCGTAGACGTTGGCGACGGTTGGCCCGCACGGGTACTCGAACTGCATGTCGGGCACCGCCGGGTTGCCGGCGCGGGCGGCGGTGCCGGTGGCCTGGCCTTCGCTGCGCGGACGGCCGGCGAGCGTGATCAGGGCGACGTTGCAACGCCCCGCCGCGATCGCCTCGGCCGCGTGCGCGACGTGCAGCAGGTAGGACGAGCCGCCGATATCGGTCGCGTCCATGTGCCTGACCCTCAGGTTCAGGTAGTCGATCATGTTGATCGGACCCATGCCCGGCGCGTCGCCGGCGCAGAAATACCCGTCCACGTCCTCCTTGCTCAGCCCCGCGTCCTTCAGCGCGCCCAGCGCACATTCGGCGTGCAGCAGCGCCACTGACTTGTCGGGCGCCTTGCGCGTCGGGTGCTCGAAGGCGCCGGCGATGTACGCCGCCCCTTTCAGGCTCATCCGCTGTCTCCCCCTGGGATTGGACCCACCGGTTCTGGCACGCGGCGCGCGGGTGCGCTAGCCTGGGGGGGTGACAGACCTGTACGTTCCGCCCAAGCCGACCATTCCCGCGCACGATCTCTCGATCGGCGAATTCCTGCGCGCGGCGCGGACCAATGCGCTTACCATGTGGTCCGAACCCGCCTATGAGGAAGCGGTGCGGACCGGCCGGTTCTTCGGGCGCACCAGCCTTCTGCTCAACGACCCGACAGCGGTCCATCGTGTACTGGTGGAGAACGCCGGAGCCTATCGCCGCTCCCCGGCCACCATCCGCGTGCTGCGCCCGCTGATCGGCAATGGGCTGTTCCTCGCGGAGGGGGAGGATTGGCGCTTGCAGCGCCGCACCATCGCGCCCGCCCTCAGCCCGCGCGTGCTGCCGATGCTGGCCCGCCACATCGTCGCGGTCGCGGGCGAGGTGGTGGCCGGCCTTCGTCCGCAAGTTGATACGCCTATTGAATTGTTTGGCATTGTGCAGCGCGCCGCGCTGGAGATCGCGGGGCGGTCGATGTTCTCTCTGGAAACGCGCGCGTTCGGCGCCCGGCTGCGCGAGATGCTGGCCGAGTTCGGGATACGGCACGGGCGTGTGGATCTGCCCGACATCATCCTGCCGCCGGCGATTCCCACCCTCGGAGATCTCGGCCGGATGATGTTCCGCTCGCGTTGGAAGCGCTTCATGGACGAGATCATGGAGGCGCGCGAGAAGGCGGCGCCGGTGGCCGAGGGGCGCGACCTGTTCGACCTGCTGCGCGCCGCGCGCGATCCGGAGACCGGGCGCGGCTTCACCCGCGAGCAGTTACGCGACCAGGTGGCGACGATGATCCTGGCTGGACATGAGACGACGGGCGTGACCATCTTCTGGGCGCTGACCTTGCTCGCGCGCGTGCCGGACGCGCAGGCGCGCGTGGCGGAGGAAGTGCGGGGCGTCGATCTCGCCGGAGCCGTCAGCCGCGGCGCGATCCCCGACTTGCCCTACACTCGCGCGGTTGTGAACGAGACCTTGCGGCTCTATCCGCCGGCCTTCGCGCTGTCGCGCGTGGCGAACGGCAACGACCGGGCCGGGGACATCGCCATTCCGCGCGGGGCGATCGTCCTGATCGCGCCCTGGGTGCTGCAACGCCACCGGCGCCTCTGGCGCGACCCGGACGCCTTCGACCCGTCGCGTTTCATGCCCGACGCCCCCGCCCCGCCGCGCTTCGCCTATCTGCCCTTCGGCGCCGGCCCGCGCGTCTGCGTCGGCGCCCAGTTCGCGCTGGTCGAGGCGACCCTTGTGCTGGCCGCCCTCGTTCAGGCGTTCGAGGTGGCGCTGGAGGGCTCGCGCCCGGTGCTGCCGGTCGCGGTGGTCACGATTCAGCCGAACCACTCGCCCGTCTTCCGCCTTCGCCTCCGTTCCCAGCCAGGAGCCGCCTCTTGTCCGTCCTCGACGCCATCCGTCGCCTCCATCGCGAGCTGATCGCGATCCGCCACGACATCCACGCCCACCCCGAGCTCGGCCTCCAGGAACACCGCACGGCGGAGCTGGTCGCCCGCGCGCTGGAGGAATGGGGAATCGAGGTGCATCGGGGCATCGGGGGGACCGGGGTGGTGGGCGTGCTGCGCGCCGGCAACGGCCATGGGCGGATCGGGCTGCGCGCCGACATGGACGCGCTGCCGATCGAAGAGGCGACCCACCTCCCCTATGCCAGCCAGACCCCCGGCGTGATGCACGCCTGCGGCCATGACGGGCACACGACGATGCTGCTGGGCGCGGCGCGCTATCTCGCCGACACGCGCGATTTCAGCGGCACCGTGCATTTCATCTTCCAGCCGGGAGAGGAAGGCGTGGGCGGCGCGCTGGCGATGCTGAAGGACGGGCTGTTCGAGCGGTTCCCGTGCGATGCGGTCTACGCGATGCACAACGCGCCGGGGATGAAACTCGGGCATTTCGGGATCACCCCCGGCACGGCCATGGCGGCCGGAGCCTTCTTCGACGTCGAGATCACCGGCAAGGGCGCGCATGGCGCCCGGCCGGATGTCAGCATCGATCCCGTGCTGGCCGCCTGCCATCTCGGCGCCGCGCTGCAATCGATTGTCTCGCGCAACGTGCCCCCGCGCGAGACGGCGGTGCTGTCGGTGACGCGCATCGCGGCCGGGGACGCCTACAACGTGATCCCCGAAACGGCGCGCATGTCGGGCACGGCGCGAACCATGAAGCGCGAGACGATGAACCTCATCGAGCAGGGCCTGTCGCGAGTCTCGGCCAACGTCGCCGCCGCGTTCGGCGCCGCCGCCTCGGTGGATTTCCGGCTGATCTTCGCGCCCCTCGTCAACGATCCGGCGGCGGCGCGCGAAATCGCCGCCGCCGCCGCCGAGCTGGTGGGCGAGGAGCGTGTGGACCGCGACAAGCCGCCCGCCTCGGCGTCGGAGGACTTCAGCTTCATGCTGGAGCAGGTGCCGGGCGCCTACATCAACCTCGGCAATGGCGAGCAGAGCGCGCCGGTTCACAATCCAACCTACAATTTCAACGACGAGGCCATCCCGTATGGCAGCGCGCTGTTCGCGCGGCTGATCGAACGCGCGCTGCCGCGCCAGGCCGCGTGAGGAGCTGCCCATGCCCCGCCTCGACGCCGTGCTGGCCCAGGCCAATGCCGCGCTCGATCGGTCGCGGGAGCGGCTGTTCGCGCTGCTGCGTATCCCCTCGATCAGCGCCCAGCCGGAGCACGCCGAAGCGTGCGGCCGCGCCGCCGAATGGGTGCGGAGCGAGCTGGCAGGGCTTGGCTTCGCAGCGAGCCTCTGCCCGACCGCGGGCCATCCAGTGGTGCTCGCGCACTATCCGGGGCCGGCCGGGTACGCCGGACCGCATATCCTGTTCTACGCCCATTACGACGTGCAGCCGGTCGATCCCCTCTCGCTGTGGTCCTCCCCGCCCTTCGAGCCGCAAGTCGTGGACGGGCCGCGCGGCCCGCGCTTCGTCGCGCGCGGGGCGGTGGACGACAAGGGCCAGATGATGATGTTCGTCGAGGCCCTGCGCGCCTGGAAGGACGCGACCGGGACTATCCCGGCGCGGATCACCGCGTTGATCGAGGGTGAGGAGGAGATCGGCTCGGTGAACCTCGCTCCGTTCCTCGCCGCGAACGCCGATGCGCTGCGCGCCGATCTCGCGCTTATCAGCGACACCGGCATGTGGGACGTGGAGACACCCGCCGTCACCACGCGGCTGCGCGGCCTCGCCTATGTCGAGCTGCGCGTGCGCGCGGCGAGCCGGGATTTGCATTCTGGCCTGTTCGGCGGCTGCGCGCTCAATCCGATCAACGCGCTGAGCCGCGTGCTGGGCGATTTGCAGGACACGGACGGGCGCATCCAGGTGCCCGGCTTCTATCACGGCGTGCGGGAGCTGGACGCGGCGCAGGCGGCGGAGTGGGCGGCGCTGGGGTTCGACGAGGCGGCGTTCCTGGGCGGGGTCGGGCTCTCCGAGCCAGCCGGGGAGCGGGGCAGGCCGGCGCTTGAGCGGCTCTGGGCGCGGCCGACCGCCGACATCAACGGCATCTGGGGCGGCTACGCGGGCGCGGGGTCGAAGACCGTGATCCCGGCCGAGGTGGGGGCGAAGATCTCCTTCCGGCTGGTGCCGGGGCAGGAACCCGCACAGATAATCGCCGGGTTCGAGCGGTTCGTCGCCGCGCGCCTGCCGCGCGACGCGCGGTGGGAGCTGCACACGCTCTCCTCCAGCCCGGCGATCGAGGTGCCGGGCGACAGTCCCTGGGTGCGCGCCGCCCGCGACGTGCTGGGCGAGGAGTATGGCCGTCCCGCCGTGCTGATGGGCAGCGGCGGCTCGATCCCTGTCGTCTCCTCGCTGCGCGCGGTGCTGGGAGTCGATAGTCTGCTGATGGGCTTCGGCCTGGACGACGACCAGGTGCATAGCCCCAACGAGAAGTTCGAGCAGGTGTGTTTCCACCATGGCATCCGAGCGCACGCCCGGCTGCTGGGGGAGCTTGCGGGAATGTAGGCGCCTAACCACCTCGACCGGCGATTCCGTCCCCGGACATTCGAGGCACCGGCGGCCACAAGTGCTTCTACCTGGATTGGACCCTCGACATCTGGCGCTGCGAGGCCAAGGGACACGAAGCTGGAGCGAGTTCGGAGCAGATTGAACCGCGACCTGGCGAACCGCCGCTCCACCTCTCCGGCTCGCGGGAGAGGTGCAGTGGACGCAAGCGGAACTCGGACGCTTCAATGCGGTCCGAACTCGCGCTGGCCGCGCGTGCCCCAGAGGAGGGACAGTGACGCGGCTCGTGCTACGGGGCCTGCGCAGTGCCCTGGCCGGACCGTTCGATATGGCGGTCGAGGCTGGGGAATGCGTCGCCATCAGCGGCCCGTCCGGCGCCGGCAAGAGCCTGTTTCTGCGCATGATCGCCGATCTCGACCCGAACGAGGGAGAGGTTTGGCTGGACGGGCGGGAACGGCGGAGCTGGGCCGCGCCCGCCTGGCGGCGGCAGGCGGTGTACGCGGCCGCCGAGCCGGGCTGGTGGGCCGAGCGTGTCTGCGATCACTTCGCGCCCGCCGCCGAGGCGGCGGCGCGTGCCCTGCTGCCTGCCCTCGATCTCGCACCCGCGATGATGGACGCGGCGCTGACCCGGCTCTCCACTGGCGAGCGCCAGCGCCTGGCGCTGGTGCGCGCCCTGGTGCTCGATCCGCCGGTGCTGTTGCTCGACGAACCCACCGGCGCGCTGGACCAGGAGGCGACGGCGCGCATCGAGGCCGTGCTGCGGGCACGGCTGGCGCGCGGCACGGCGGTCCTAATTGTCACGCATGGCGCCGGGCAGGCGGCGCGGCTGGGCCGGCGCACGCTGCGAATGGCCGCGGGGCGGTTGGAGGCGACATGAGACTCCCGGCCTCGCCCCCCCCATGACCCCCATCCTGCTCTCCTGGCCGGATATCGGTATCGCCGCCTCGCTGCTGCTCGTGGACGGCGTGCTCTCGCTGGCGCTCGGACTGCGGCTGCATCGCCAGCTTGGGGTGGCCGCCACGCGCATGGTGCTCCAGCTCGTCGCCATCGGCTTCGTGCTGCGGGCGGTGTTCCGCCTGGCCTCGCCCTGGGTCACGCTGGCCGTGCTGCTGGTCATGGCGGCCGTG
>DATFDN010000406.1:0-3665 GCA_035252035.1 Acetobacteraceae bacterium
GTAGGCGGCGCGCGGCCGCAGCCGGCCTTTATAGTAATGCGCGAGAAACTCGGCCTTGTAGGTCGCCATATCGACCGCGACCGGGCAGTCGTGCTTGCAGCCCTTGCATTGCAGGCAGAGGTCAAGCGCCTCGGCCACCGCCGGGTCCCGCCAGCCCTTCTTGAGCGGATCGCCCTGAAGCATCTCGAACAAGAGGGTGGCCCGGCCGCGCGTGGAGTGGATCTCCTCGCGCGTCGCCTGGAAGCTCGGGCACATGATGTTGCCGCTGCCGCTCGGCGTACGGCACTTGCCGACACCGAAGCAACGCTCGGTCGCATGCGTGAAGGAGAACAAATCTTCCGGGTAGTGGAAATGCGTTTTCCCGGCCGGCTTCGGGTTGTAATGCGCGCCGAGGCGCAAGTCCGCATCGAGCGGGCGGGCGTCGATGACCTTGCCCGGATTCATTCGCCAGTTCGGATCCCACAGCGTCTTGAACTCGCGGAACGCCTGGATGATGTCGGGTCCGTACATCTTGGACAGCAATTCGCCCTTCGCCTGTCCGTCTCCATGCTCGCCGGACAGCGAGCCGCCATAGGAGACAACGAGATCGGCCGCCTCCTCCATGAAGCGGCGGAACTTGGCGACCCCCTCGGCGGTCTTGAGCCCGAAGGTGATGCGGGTGTGGATGCAGCCATCGCCATAGTGTCCGAACAGCGTGTAGGCGTAGTTGAACCTCTTGGCCATCTTGTCGAAGTCGCGGAGATAGGCGCCGAGCTTTTCGGGCGGCACCGCCGCGTCTTCCCAGGACGGCCAAGCCTCCTCGTCGCCGGGGACGCGCGACGCGCCGACGCCGCCCTCGCGCACTTCCCAAAGGGCGGATTGCTCCTCCTCCTTCTCGACCAGGCGCATCCCGACCGCGTGCGAGCCGGCGCGCTTCAGCCGTTGATAGGCGCGCTCGGCCTTGTCGTTCGCCTCCCTCTGATCCTCGCCGCCGAACTCGACCAGCAGCCAGGCCTTGCCCTCCGGAAGGTACCGCTTGCCGGGCAGCTCCTTGCCCTTCAGCGCCTCGTTGCGGATCAGATGCTCCGTGAAACCTTCGATCGCGATTGGCCCCAGGGGACGGATCTCCGGCACGTCGTCGGCGGCCGTGGGCGCGTCCTCGTAGCCCAGCACCAGCAGCGCGCGGGCTTTCGGCCAGGGCATGAGGCGCACCGTGGCGGCCAGGGTCAACGCGCAGGTGCTCTCCGAGCCAACCAGCGAGCGCGCGACGTGGAAGCCGTTCTCCGGCAATAGGTCGTCGAGGTTGTAGCCCGAGACGCGACGCGGAATTTTCGGGTATTGGCGGCGTATCGCATCGCCGTACCGCGCGGCGATCTCGCGCAGCCCCTTGTAGATTTCGGCCCGGCGCCCGCCTGCCTGCTGGATCAGATCATATTGCGCATCGGATGTGGCGCCAACCTGCGTCCGCAGGCCGTCATAGGTCAGGATGTCCAGTTCCTCGACGTTATCGACGGTCTTGCCGCCCATGACCGTGTGCGCGCCGCAGGAATTGTTGCCGATGTTGCCGCCCAGCGTACACCACGCATGGGTGGCTGGGTCGGGCGCGAAGGTCAGGCCGTGCCGCTTCGCCGCGGTGCGCAGCGTGTCGTTGATGACCCCAGGTTCGACGCGGGCGATTCGCGCCTCCGGGTCCAGCGCCACGATGCGGTGCATGTATTTCGAGAAGTCGATGACCACCGCGACATTGCAGGTCTGGCCCGCGAGGCTCGACCCACAGCCGCGGCCAAGGATCGGCACGCTGCGCGCGTGGCACGCCTCGACCGTGGCGATCACGTCCTCGGCGTTGCGCGGCACCACGACGCCGACCGGCACGGCGCGGTAGATCGAGTGATCACGCGAATAAGCGGCCCGGCTGCCCGGATCGAAGCGCACCTCGCCGCCGACCCGGCGCTTCAGCGCGGCTTCCAGATCGGCGGCGGCTTCCATGCGGCGGCGAACGTCCGGAGCCAGTGGCCGCGCGTCGCCCCCGGCGCCGGGTCCGGCGATCCTCTGAATGACGGTCATCATTCTTTCTCCGGTTCGGATTTGTGCCCGGTCAGCCGTTCGACCACGCGCGCGGCCACACCGAACGGGCTTTCGGAGAACGTGAACTCCTGCGCCGCGTGCCGGCCGATGGTGAGGCCGATCGGGGCGCGGTTGCGCTCGCCGCGCGCCATCGCCTCCGCCAGCTTCTTCGCCTCGTCGTTGGTGATCACCGGCGGCCAGGGTGGTTCAAGGGGATCGACCACACACTCGATCAGCACCGGCCCATCCATCGCCAGCGCCGCCTGGAGCTGTTCCTTGCAGCGCGCGGGATCGTCGATCCGCACGCCGCGCGCACCGCACGCCTCCGCCACCTTGACGAAGTCGATCGGGTGCAGATCGACGCCGTACTCGGGATTGCCGAGATAAAGCATCTGCTCCCACTTGATCAGGCCGAGCGTGTTGTTCTTCATCACCACGACCTTCACGTTCAGCTTGTGCTGCATCAGCGATGCGAACTCGCCCATCATCATGGTGAACGAGCCGTCGCCGGTGAAGGCGACCACCTGCCGGTCGGGGAACGCGCAGGAGGCGCCGATCGAATAGGGCAGCGCCGCCATCATCGAACACATCGTGCCGCTGAACGAGAAGCGCTGGCCCTCGCGCAGCCGCATCCGCGCCTGCCAGGTCGTGACGGTGCCTGAATCCCCACAGAAGATGGCATCGGAGGCCGCCAGATCCGGCAGGTGCCAGGTCACGACTTGCGGGGCCATGGGCGTGTGCGTCGAGGTGCCGCGCTCCTCCATCAGCGCGTACCAGGAACGCGTCGATTCCTGCGCCTGCTCCAGGAAACCGCGATCCTCGTTGCGCGGCAGCTTGCCGAGCAGTTCCCGCAACGTGGCCCGCGCGTCGCCGACGAGGCCGTACTCGACCGGGTAGCGCAGCCCGATATGCTCGGGCTTGTCGTCGATCTGCACGCCGATCGCCTGGCCGGGCTTGGGCAGGAACTCGATGTAGGGGAAGGAACTGCCGACGATCAGGAACCCGTCGCAGGCGCGCAGCGCCTCGACCGAGGGACGAGTGCCGACCACGCCGATACCGCCGGTCGTGTAGGGACTGGTGTCGGCCACGCAATCCTTGCCGAGCAACGCCTTGATGATCGGCGCCGCGAGGCGTTCGGCGACCATCTCCAGCTCCGTCCCGGCGCCCCGCGCGCCCGCGCCAGCCAGGATCGCCACCTTCTTGCAGCCGGCGAGCGCCTTGCCGGCCTCCTCGATCAGCGCGCGTTCGGGGACGCGGATCGGCGGCTGGTAGGCGGTGCCGACATGGCCCTTCACGTTGCGCTTGAACCGCCGCTCCTGGCTCGCCGGCATGGCTTGAATATCGATCGGGAAGGCGACATGCGCGACGGCGCGGTTCGACAGGGCGGCCCGGCAGGCGAGGTTGAGTACATTCTCGACATGCGCCGGACCCATCAGCCGCTGGTTGTAGATGGCAACGTCCTGGTAGAGGTAATCCTGATTGATGTCCTGAAGGTAATGGGTGCCGATCAGGTCGTGGTACGTCATCCCGGTGATCGCCAGCACCGGGGCGCCGTCGATCTTAGCGTCGTAAAGCCCGTTCAGCAGATGCACCGCGCCCGGTGCGGCGGTGGAGAAGCAAAC
>DATFDN010000407.1:0-14914 GCA_035252035.1 Acetobacteraceae bacterium
TGCTCGACTTCCGGCCCGGCGCCAGCCACCTCGTGCAGCGCGCCCAGCGCGAGCCCCCCGCCCGGCAGGGCGCGGTCGATGACCGCGACGTGCAGCGCCAGGGTCCGCCGTTCTCTGGGTTCCTGCCTGGCGGGCGTGGCACGCTCGATGCGGGCGATCTGGCGGCGAAGCTCATGCAGGACGGCGGCGGACGGCACCCGGAACTCCCTAAGCTCCCATGTCTGGAACATATAGAAAACATACCGGAGAGGGAAGCTTGGACCGTTCCCCTCTTCCTTGCACTCTAACGGCATTCAAGAGAGTCAAGTGGGCGAGCGAAATCAGCCTGGTGGATTGTCGTGCGCGGGCTTGACCCCCGTATCCAACCCAGGGTCCGTACCGCCTGAGGTCGGGGGCAAGCCCATCAATAACGTTTCGAGCAAGATGTACAAAGCTGCTTTTGCGGCTACTTCACCTTCTCCGCATCCGAGCTGTTGTTCGGTGTGCCGCTTGGCGGCTGGCCTTTCCGGTAAGCCATATGCTTGTAGTGGCCGTCTTCCTTCTCGATTTTCGTGGTCCAGCCCGTGTTCCACGTGATGACCGCATCGTTGCCCTCCTCCTTCCAGGTGCCAGACATTCCGTGGACGCTCCCCTCTGCCTTTCCATTGCCGGAAAGCGTGATTTCCATGGGCTTTCCCGACGAATCCTGCACCTTCCACACGCCTTCGAAGGGGCCAGCGGCAAAGCTGGCAAAACCAGTCATTGCGAGGATCACGGTGGCGGCCAGGATTTCTGCCGCGGCGGTCCTAAACTTCATGGCGGTTCTCCTCCCTACGGATGCAACAATGCGCCATGGCAAGTACCGGCTTTCAAGCTCCGATCCGGTCACGAGGGGGCGAGTGGTGGACGAGCCTTCCTGTCCCTTGGAGCCGGCGAAGGGTCGCGAGCGCTATGGAATGCAATGGCATGGGCCGCTAGCCTGACCCGAAAGCGGTAGGGATCGTCCGATGAGCCTTCCAGCCGAGCTGCACGCTCAGCAAATCGCCTTTTGGAATGGCCCCGGCGGGGAGCGCTGGGTGGCCGGTCAGGCCCGCATGGAAGCCATGCTGGCCCCGATCGCCGATGCCTTGATCGCCCATGCGTCGGCGCGCCAAGGCGAGACGGTGCTCGATGTTGGCTGCGGCTACGGGGTCACGGCGCTCATGCTGGCCCAGGCCGTCGGTCCGGAGGGGCGGGTGATCGGCGTTGATGTCTCGGCGCCCATGCTGAGACTGGCTCGCGCGCGCGCCGCCGGCCGCGCAAACGTTGCCTGGATCGAGGCCGATGCGGCAACCCACGCATTCGCGCCCGCTTCGGTCGATCTCATATTTTCCCGCTTCGGCGTGATGTTCTTCGGCGATCCAACCGCCGCCTTCGCCAATTTGCGCCGGGCACTGAAGCCGGAAGGCAGGCTCGTCTTCGCCTGCTGGCGCACCGCCGAGGAGAATCCCTGGATCCAGGTTCCCGCCAAGGCGGTGTTCGCCCATGTGCCGCCCCCACCCCGGCCGGGGCCGGAGGATCCCGGTATGCTCTCCTTCGGCGATCCGGCGCGGGTCCGGCGCATTCTCACCGAGGCCGGATTCAAGAGGCTAGGCTTCACCAAGCTCGATCTAACGATCGATCTTGCCGGCGGACGCGGCCTTGAGGACGCGACGGAGCAGGCCTTGTCAATGCGCCCGGTCAGCGAGGCCTTGCTCGACCAGCCCGATCCAGTCCGCGCGGCGGCCGCTGTCTCGGTCCGCGCGGCCCTTGCCCCCTATGCCGTCGGCGGCGCGGTCGGTTTGCCCGGCGCCGCATGGCTGGTGGATGCGTTGCCGCAAGCTGATTAGAGCGCCTATCCCGGCGGCACGAACTCCACCTCGCAGGCGCGCGATAGCCGCACCACCTCCTCGACATCCTGCAAGTCGTGCAGCTTGTCGAACAGCTCCCGCAGGCGCCGCGCCGGACTGACCCAGAAGAGCGCCCGCGCCGGCACCGCTTGGTTGTTGTAGTAGGCGTGCGGGAGGCCGCGCGGCATCCGCACCAGGTCACCGGCCCTGGCCTGCCGTTTGGCATCCCCAAGCTGCAAATCGAAAACCCCTTCCAGGACATAGATGAACTCGTCCTGGGTGGGGTGGATATGGAGCGGCACGAACGTGCCTGGAGGGTCCACGGTCTCGAAGCAGAACATGCTTTCGCATTCGGCTTTCAGGAAATAGCGATGCCCCAGCACATTCCAGGCGATGCCGTCCTGGCCCTCGCCCGCCGGCGTGATGCCGGAAGCCAACTCGATCATGCGTGCCTCCCCATGCTTGGTTGCTCGATGCGTATACCATCGGAAGCGAACGCGCGCGCCTTCCCGTGGTAGGCTTGGGAGAAACGTCCACCAGGGAGGGAACCGCCATGAAAGCCCTTGTGATCGGCGGCGGCATCGGCGGGTTCGCGACGGCGCTCAGCCTGCACGAGCGCGGCATCGCGGTGGAGGTCTTCGAGCAGGCGCCCGCGATCCGGGAGCTTGGCGTCGGCATCAACCTGCTGCCGCACGCGGTCAAGGAGCTGACCGATCTCGGCCTGCTCGATCAACTCGACGCAACCGGCATCCGCACCAGCGAGCTGATCTACTGCAACCGCTTCGGCCAGCGCATCTGGACGGAGCCGCGTGGCTTGGAGGCGGGCTATCCGTGCCCGCAATTCTCGATCCACCGGGGCCAGTTGCAGGGCCTGCTCTACCGGGCGGCGCGCGAGCGGATCGGGCCTGGCGCCATCCATCTTGGGCACCGGCTGGCCGGCTTCGAGCAGGACAGCACGGGCGTGACCGCCCGCTTCGCGGCCGAATCGGGCGCCCCTCTCCCGTCCTGGCGCGGCGATGTCCTGGTGGGCGCCGACGGCATCCACGCGGCCACGCGCGCTCAGATCTACCCCGAGGAGGGGCCGCCCACGTGGAACGGGCACATGCTCTGGCGCGGTGCCGTGGAAGGCGAGCCCTTCCTATCCGGGCGGTCAATGCTGATCGCCGGCGATCGCAAGGAGAAGGTCGTCCTCTACCCGATCGCGCGGGAAGCCGCCGAGCGGGGCCGCGCGCTCATCAACTGGGCGGTGTGGATCCGGCTTGGCGACGGCTCGGCCCCGCCGCCCCGGCGCGAGGACTGGAGCCGCCCCGGCCGGCTGAACGAGGTGCTGCCCCATTTCGCGCATTGGCGCTTCGACTGGTTCGATGTGCCGGGCCTGATGCGCCGCACGCCGGTCTTCTACGAATATCCGATGTGCGACCGCGACCCGCTCCTGCGCTGGAGCTTCGGCCGGGTCACGCTGCTTGGCGATGCGGCGCATCCCATGTACCCGGTGGGCTCGAACGGCGCGGCGCAGGCGATCATCGATGGGCGAGCCTTGGCCCGCGCGCTCGCGTCTGGCGGGGCGGTCGAGGAAGCCTTGCGCGCGTATGAGGCGGAACGGCTGCCGGCAACCGGCCAGATCGTGCTCAGCAACCGTCGCATGGGGCCAGAGCAGGTGATCGACATTGTCGCCGAGCGTGCGCCGGACGGCTTCGAGCGGCTGGAGGACGTGATCTCGCAGGACGAGCTGCTTGGCATCGCACGCCGGTACCGGCAGGTCGCGGGCTTCGAGCCCCATACCTTGCATCGGCAAGTCGGCGGAACGAGATAGGGGCAAGCCGGGATAGGAGGCGAAGGTGCCTGTCGTTGAGATCTATACCCAGGATTTCTGCCCGTATTGCGCGCGCGCCAAGCGGATTCTGGGCGAGAAGGGCATCGCCTTCCGCGAGATCAACGCCCCGCACGGCACTCCCGAGCGTGCCGAGGCCATTCGCCGCTCCGGCGGCCAGACCACCGTGCCGCAGATTTTCATAGGCGGCCGCCATCTCGGCGGTTGCGACGATTTGATGGAATTGGACCAGGCGGGCAAACTGGACGCTTGGCTCCAGGTGGCCTAGGGCATGGATTGATTGGCACTCAAGAGGCGAAAGTGCTAATATTGGAGGGAAAGGCAGGCATCAAAGCTCGATGATCCACTACCAGTTACAATGCAAGAACGGTCACGCGTTCGACGGCTGGTTCAAGGACAGCGCCACCTTTGACGCCCAGGCCGCGCGAGGGCTGATCGAGTGCCCGGCCTGTAGCACCGTGGAGGTCAGCCGGGCCATGATGGCGCCTGCCGTCACCAAGCGGATGGCGGAGCGGCCGCCCCCGAGCGCTTCCGCGCAGGAGCCATCCGCTCCAGCCCCGGCCCCTCCCGTGCGGACCGAGGGCAGTGCCGTGCCGATGCCGGATCAGGTGCGCGCCGCCTTGCAGCGCCTGCGCGCCGAGATCGAGGCGCGGTGCGATCACGTGGGTGATCGCTTCGCGGAGGAAGCGCTGCGCATCCATCGCGGCGAGGCGCAGGCGCGGGCGATCTATGGCGACGCTACCCAAGAAGAGGCGGAGCAACTCGCCGAGGAGGGCGTGAGTGTTGCCCGCATCCCGTGGGTGCCGCGCGCGGAGGGCTGATCCGACGTTTATGCGCCAGGGTCGCAATGCCGTTGGCATAAGTCCCCGGCTGCGGGTCCACATACGGCCGACCAAGCCCATTTCGCTCCTGTTGGCTTTCTCCACGGACAGCGGGGCCGACCCGTGCTCTCGGGCGACTTCGAATGCGGTGCAGAGCGCGGGTTTAGGAGTGGGCAGCTATCCCGGCAGTTCCGCACCGCCCTCCTACGGGTCCTTGACAGTTTCGCAAGGAACAAAGCGAAATTAAGAAAAACCAAAGCGGCGCAACGGGGAGGAAGCAGCCACAATGATTTCGAGACGAGCTATCGTTGCCGGCGGCCTTGCCATGGCCGGAGCCGTCGCGACACGGCGGACGAGGGCCGCGAACACGCCCGGCGTGACCGCCACCGAAATCAAGATCGGGCAGACCATGCCGTACAGCGGGCCGGTGTCGAACTACGCCACCATAGGCCGCGCCGAGCAGGCCTACTTCGCCATGGTCAACTCCCAGGGCGGCATCAACGGCCGCAAGATCACCCTGCTCAGCCGGGACGACGCGTACAGTCCCCCGAAAACGGTCGAGCAGATCCGTGCGCTGGTCGAGGACGACCAAGTAGCCTTCATTTTCCAGAGCCTGGGCGACGTGACGAACGCCGCCATCCAGCGCTACTTGAACGATCGCCGCATCCCCCAGCTCTTCCTCGCCGATGGCAGCAGCAAGTGGGACGATCCCCGCCACTTTCCTTGGACCATGGCGTGGCAGCCATCGTACCGGACGGAGTCGCACGTCGATGCCAGGTTCATCCTCGAGCGGAAGCCCAATGCCAGGATCGGCATCCTGGTCCAGGACTCGCTCGGCGGCCGGGACGGTTTGGCCGGGTTCACCGAGGCTCTCGGCGACAAGGCGAACACGATGATCGTGAAGAAGCTGACCTACCAGGCGACCGATGCGACGATCGATTCCCAGATCGAAACCCTCCACGCGTCAGGAGCCGACACCTTCTTGAATTACTCGGTGCCCAAGTTCGTGGCGCAGGCGATCCGGCGCATCCACAATCTTGACTGGAGACCCTTGCACATACTGGCCTCGGTGTCCTCGTCCGTCTCCGAAACCCTGGAGCCCGCTGGGTCGGACAACGCGACCGGGATCCTGTCCGTGGGCTTCCTCAAGGATCCGAACGATCCCCGGTGGCGGGGCGATCCGGGAGTGACCGAGTGGCGCGACTGGATGGGCAAGTACTATCCCGAGGGCAACACGCGCGACATCGCCAATGTCTATGCTTACATGGTCTCCCAGACCCTGGTGCAGGTGCTGCGGCAGTGCGCCGACGATCTCAGCCGCGAGAACGTCATGCGGCAGGCCGCGAACCTGCGTAACCTGGCGCTACCCCTGCTGCTGCCCGGCATCAAGATCAACACCAGCCCCGACGACTACCGCCCGGTGAAGCAGATGCAGCCCATACGGTTCAATGGTCGGAACTGGGATTTGTTTGGCGAGGTGATCGCTGGCTGAGGTGGCGCGGAGCCACGCCAGCCAGCGGCGATAATCACTCAAAACCGGAGGGCGGATTAGCCAGGCGCATTCCGCCTCCCATTCGATGGATGGGCCTGTCATCCCGATTGGCGGCGCGACTCTCCCTCCATCCCGGTCAGCCTCATCGCTCGGCCAGAGAGCGCTTGAGCTGTTGCAGCAGCCTGAGGTCATCAAGCAATGTGGCATCGATGACGATCGGCTCGCCGGACGCGGCCCGAACCGGGACCATTCGCCGCGAGGGTGTCCGCCCGCGACGCAACAGCCACAACCCCCCGAGAAGGCCAAGCAGCCCGGCGGCAACCCCCATGAGCCAAGAGGAAGGCAGCAGCGCACCCATGTCGATAGACGCGGGCGGCGTCGGCTCCGCGCTTGAAGGAGCGGCCTTCTCTCTAATCCCTTCGCCCGATTGCTGACGCTCTATCTCCGCCGCGAAGCGAGCGAAGAAGGCGTCCGCCATCTGCTTTGCGGTGGCGTCGATCATGCGGCCGCCCAACTGCGCAAGCTTGCCGCCGACCTGGGCCTGGACGTCGTATGTCAGCTTGGTCCCGCCCTCGGCGTCGGCGAGGCGAACCGCGGCGCCTCCCTTCGCGAAGCCCGCGACCCCGCCCTGTCCTTCGCCTTCGATCCGGTACGCGTTGGGAGCGTCCACGTCGCGCAGATTGACCTTGCCCGCGAAGCGCGCTTGCACCGGCCCTACCTTCACCACCGCGACCGCACGCATCGCTTGGTCGCCAGTCATCTCCAGCTCCTGGCAGCCGGGGATTGCCGCCTTCAATACGGCCGGATCGTTCAGCGCCCGCCAAACCACCTCCCGTGGCGCGGGGATGATCCGGTCTCCCGACATGTCCATGCTCGTCTCCTCCCTTCGTTGCGGCTTCTCTCGGAAACAGGTGCAGAATAGTGGCGAGGCAAGTTGGCGGTTAGACGCTAGGCGGGCCAGTCACTCCGCCGCCTCGACCAACCCCTCTCTCTCCGGCGCGCAACCCTGGACACAACACCGCCCCGGCTGACGGTTCCGCGTGATCTTGCGGTCCGGATCGACCAGCACGCTGCGGTCCAGCAGCCGTTCCACGAGGTCCACCTTGTCGCCCAGATTGTAGGTCCGCCAGAGCTCGCGCTTCATTGCCTCTGGGCTGCCGCCGCCATGCAGCGAGATCAGGGAGTACCATCCGCCGGTGTTCGAGGCGGTCAGATCCTCGATCATCCGCGCGACCTCGATCCGCTTGTCATAGGGAATATCCGCGCGGCCTCGCAGCAGCGCCGACAGGCTCGCCGCGGTCGCCGGATTGTGGTCCTCGTCCGGGCCGGGCAGCGCCACCACAAGCCCACCCGAGACATAGTGCGCCAGACGGTGCATGTCGTAAATCTGGTTCGCCAGCAGCAGCTTGCCGATATTGGCGAACACGACATCCGGCATGACCGCGCCCGACGCGTCCGCCGCGCCGTAGATGGAGGCGGCGACGCCGCAGGCATAGAATCCCTCGACGATCTTGATGAGCTCCACCATCGCCTCGCGCATGTGCGCGTGGGTGTCGAAGTCGAGCCCGTTCGCCTCTGTCATCAGCGCGCCGGCGCCGATCAGCAGGTCGCCGAATCCCGCCCGCGCGCCGATGCAGGAATGGCGGTGGTGCGTCGCGTAGGTCTGCGCCAGGAAGCCCGCCTGCTCCCATTCTCCCGACAGGAAAACCCGCGCGTGCGGCACGAGCACGCGGTCGAACACCACCACGCCCGTTGACTGGCCGTAGCGTGCGCTGAACTTCGCCGCCGCCTCGCCGGGCCGGCCGGCCGGCCGGGTGATGATCGTCACCCCCTCCGCGTCCACCGGCACGGCGCAGCACAGAGCGAAATCGGCGTCCGCGTGCGTCATCGCCCGGCACGGCATGACCAGGAAGGCATGAACGTAGGGCGCGCCGGTGACGATCGCCTTCACGCCGCTGATGACCACGCCATCCGCGCGCCGCTCGACGATTCGGACATACGCATCCTGATTGGCCTGGGCGTGCGGCTTGAGCGCGCGGTCGCCCTTGCCATCTGTCATCGCCACCGCGATGGCGAGATCCGCCGCCTGGATCTCGTGCATGAAGTCAAGGAAGCGCGCGTGATAGTTGGTGCCATGCTCGGCATCGGTGCGATGGGTGGCCTGGAAGATGCCGTTGAACGCATCGTGCGTGAGGTAGCGCTGCGCGCACCCGGTTTCCTGGCAAAGGATGCGCACCGCCTCCAGCTTGCTCAGCAGGTCGTGCGCGCCGCGGTTGATGTGAAGCATCCGGTTGACCGTCGCCCCGGTGCTGGCCTCTGTCGCGGTCATCAGGCGGGCAAGCTCGGGGCGGCGCGCGAAGTCGTAGGTGACGCCGATCGCCGCGATGCCTGGTGCCAGGCGCGGCTCGTCGGCCACGCTCTCCACCCGCCCGCCATCCAGGAACACGCGCGGGCGGAAGGCGCGAAGGGAGTCGCGGTAATCGGCGGCCGACATGAACATGCTGCGCTCCGGGCATCTGGTTCGGCCGACGCCTAGCACGCTCTTGAGCCCGCGGCGAATGCGGCGGACACTCCCGGCCCATGACAGGCGGGAGAGAGGAAATGGCCGACGATGCGCCGCACATGCCGCTCTCGGGGTTGCGGGTGCTCGACCTGACGCTCGCGCGGGCCGGGCCGACCTGCGTGCGCCACCTGGCCGACTGGGGTGCGGACGTTATCCGTATCGAGCCGCCGCCCACGGGGGGCGAGGACATCGCCGGGGCGCGGCACGGATTCGACTTCCAGAACCTGCACCGCAACAAGCGGGCGATGCACCTGAACCTGAAGGAGCCCCAGGGCCACGAGGCGTTCCTGCGGCTGGTCAAGACCGCCGATGTGGTGGTTGAGAACATGCGCGCGCAGGTCAAGCACCGCCTCAAGATCGCCTATGAGGATCTGCGCGCGGTCAACCCGCGCATCGTCTATGGCAGCATCTCCGGCTTCGGCCAAGACGGCCCGTACGGGCGCCGCGCCGGGGTCGATCAGATCGCGCAGGGGATGGGCGGGCTCATGTCGATCACCGGCCTGCCCGGCCAGGGTCCGGTGCGCGTCGGCATCCCGATCGCCGACCTCACCGCCGGCAACTTGCTCGCCCTCGGCATCATGATCGCGCTGTTCGATCGGGAGCGCACCGGGGTCGGGCGCTGGGTCACGACCAGCCTCCTGGAAGCCCAGATCTTCATGCTCGATTTCCAGGCCTCGCGCTGGCTGATGGCCAAGGAGGTCGCCCGGCAGGCGGGCAACGACCACCCCACTGGCATCCCAACCGGCGTCTTCCCGACCAGCGACGGCTACATCAACATCGCAGCCAGTTCCGCCCGGCTCTGGGAGCGGTTCTGCGACGCGATCGAGCGGCCGGACTGGAAGGCGAAGGAGGAATGGAAGACCCAGAAGGGCCGCAGCGCCGACCGCAAGGCGATCAACGCGGCGATCGGCGAGGTCACGCGCACCAAGCCCGCCGCGCACTGGATCGAGCTGTTCGAGGGCGCCGGCATTCCCTGCGGGCCGATCTACACGATCGATCAGGTCTTTGCCGATCCGCAGGTGAAGCATCTCGGCATGGCGCGGCGAATGGACAGCCCGGCGGTTGGTGCGACCGAGGTGGTGGCCTCCGCCATCAACATCTCCGGCGTTCCCAAGGATGTCCGCGCGCCCACGCCGGAGGCGGGCGCCGACACCGAGGCGGTGCTGCGTTCCGTCGGCTATGACGCGGACCAGATCGCCGCGATGCGCGCGAAGGGAGTGATTTGAATGGACACAATCGCCGCCACGCCGGCGCGGGAATACGCCGGCGGCAAGATGCTCGCCGCCGTCCAGGACGGCGTGGGCCTCATCACCTTCAACCAGCCCGAGAAGCGCAACGCCATGTCGATCGAGATGTGGGAGGGGTTGGGGCAAATCCTCGACGCGTTCCAGGCGGACCCGTCGGTGCGCGCGGTGGTCCTGACCGGCGCGGGAGACAAGGCGTTCGTCTCGGGGGCGGATATCAGCCAGTTCGAGAAGAACCGCGCCAACGCTGACGCGCAGCGCGAGTACGACCGGCTGACCAGCGGCGGGCGTGCCAAGCTGGGCGCCTTCCCCAAGCCCACCATCGCCCGCATCCGCGGCTTCTGCCTGGGCGGGGGGCTGGCCATTGCGATGCAGGCGGATCTGCGCATCGCATCAGAGGCGAGTCAGTTCGGCATTCCCGCCGCGCGGCTTGGCATTGCCTACGGATTTGACGGGCTTGCCAAGCTCGTCCAGCTCGTGGGGCCGGCGCACGCGCGCATGATCCTCTACACCGCCGAGCGGATCGACGCGCGGGAGGCGGAGCGGGTCGGGCTCATCAACAAGGTAGTGCCTGATGCGGAGCTTGATCATGCGGTGCTGGGGATCGCGCGGCGCATCGCCGAGAACGCGCCGCTCTCGGTCCATGCCTCGAAGATCACCATTGCCGAGGTTATGAAGGACGCCGGCGAGCGCGACCTGGACGCCGTGGCCCGCGCCACTGCCGCCTGTTTCGACAGCGCGGACTATCGCGAGGGGCGCACCGCGTTCCTGGAGAAGCGGCGGCCGCAGTTTCAGGGGCGTTGAGCATTGGAGGGGACGGCCATTGGCACGAAAGGGAGAACCATGATGAACCGCTCGTCCGCGCTCGCCGTGCTAGCTCTCGTCCTCTCGGCTCCTGCCGCCCACGCCCAGGGATTGATCGTCACGCACCGCCTTTCGGCGGAGCAGGCAAGCACCATCGCGCGCGAGGTGGTGGCGAGTTGCGCGCGCCAGGGCTATGCCGAGACCGCCGTGGTCGTCGATGCCGACGGGGTGCGTCAGGCCGTGCTGCGCGGCGACCGGGCGGGGAGCCACACCTTGGACAGCGCCAACGACAAGGCCTACACCGCCGCGTCCTTCAAGGCCGACACGTCGGCGCTTGCCGAGCGGGCGAAGACGGTGCCCGGCTTCTCCGCCCTGTTCACGCAGCTTCCGCACCTCATCCTGTTCGGCGGCGGCATCGTCATCAAGCTGGGTGATGAGGTGGTCGGCGCGATCGGGGCGAGCGGGGCGCCGGGGGCCAACCTGGACGAGGCCTGTGCCCGCGCCGGCCTCGACGCGATTCGCGGCCAGCTCCGCTAAAGGCTCAGGATGAGGCGATATGCAACCACTTCCTCGCAAGGCCCCCCTTGCTGCGCTATTCCGTAAGTGGTTATCAAAGCCGAATCGAGAGAATCGAAAGCTGGATAGTAGGAACTATGGTGGATAGGACCGCGCCCGCCGATCCGGACCCATGTAGGGACGAAGCTGAACAGGTACCGGAAGCTCGTACCCCGCGAGCACATCTGCTGATCGCTGGGACCGGCCGCGCCGGGACCAGCTTTCTGGTGCGGTACTTGACCGAGCTTGGCCTCGATACGCAACTTGCGCGCGATGGCGAGAGTGCCTGGGATGAGGATGCCAATGCAGGGTTGGAGACTTTGCCCCTGCCAGGCGAGAACTTGGACCATCCGTATGTTCTGAAATCTCCGTGGCTGTACGAGTGCATCGACCATATCCTCTCGCATGATACGATTTGGCTGGACGCGGTGATTATCCCGGTGCGCCGGCTTTCGGAGGCCGCTAGCAGCCGCTCGATCACCGAGTTGCAGGCCATGCACCGATCCGCGTCTTGGATGACCGATTTGGACCAGACCTGGGAGACATGGGCCAAGACCCCTGGTGGTACGATCTATTCGCTCAACCCGATCGACCAGGGGCGGCTGCTGGCAGTGGGCCTGCACGTGCTGATTGAGCGGTTGACCAAAGCGGATATCCCGATCGTCCTGCTTTCCTTTCCCCGCTTGATTGAGGATTGGGAGTATCTGTTCCGCAAGTTGCGGCTGTTCCTGCCGGCAGCAGCGCAACCGGAGACGGCCCGCGCGGCGCATCAACGCGTGGCCGATCTGGCCAAGGTGCGCGTGGGTGCCGAACTCGCGGCCGCGACGCGTTCCACTCGGCTCCTGCGGTATGAGGCGCCCGAGCAGATCGACGCGATCGCCCTGCGGCGCGAAATGACGCGCGTACGCGCCGCCTTGGCGGACCGCGACGCCTCGGCCGCGCGCACCGATGAGGAGCTGGCCCAGCTACGCGCATCACTGGCAGTGGTGAATGATATGGCGGCACGCGGACGCGAAGCGGCAGCCACGGTATCCCACCTGCAAACTGTTTTGGACAGTTTATATGCAAGCCGATCGTGGCGACTGACCCGGCCGTATCGTGCGTTGGGCGCATGGTTCAAGCCCTTGCTGGCTCGCCCCGGTGCGACAGGCGGCGTCACCTCCGCCGAGATCTAAACACGTATTGATAAACCTGACGGTCGCATATTCAGGACGAGGCGATCTGCACGCCCGCCATGGAGCCGAGGAAACGGATACTGGTGCCATCCGCGAGTGTGACGGTGCCGGCCCCGTTCGCCAGCGCGGCGGAGACAAACCGCGCGGCGGCGCCCGATCCGGCCGCGCCATAGAGCGAATCAAAGCCGGTCAGGGCAATTGTATCACCTGCGTGGGCATTGGCGATCACGTCCTGTCCTGGCGTCGCCGAGCTGTTGGTCATGGCCTCGATGGCCTTGGCACTGATGATGTAGAAAACGTCCGTGCCGGTACCCCCCACCATCGTGTCTGCACCACTGCCACCTACCAGGATGCCGGTGCCCGAGCCGGCGAACATGAGGTCATTGCCGCCCTGGAAGCTGCCCCAGTACTGGTCGATGGACCTGGAATCGGCGCCGAACAGCGTCTCGTTGCCCGAGCCCGCGACCATCATCGTACCAGTGCTGCCGGTGGCGCGATCCTGACGGATCATGATGTTGTTGGCCGCGCCCACCAGCGTGGCTACGCCGAAGCCGGTCACTAAGTCCACGGCCTGGCTCGATGTGTCCGCAGCGTAGAAGAACAAGGAGCCATAGTTCTGGATCGAATTGGCGGAGGCTCCCAGCGCGGCAAAAATCGTGTCGGCGCCGCCCATCACAGTCACTGGGTTGCCGCCACCACTTAACGTGACCTGGCCCATTCCGCTCAGGTAGATAGCCGTGCCGCTGTCCGGGGCGACAAGGGCGTAGGCGCCCGAGCGGCTGAGACCCGAGAGCGTGGGTGCGGTATCGAAGCCGAGCACATCCATCACGGTGATGTCGGCCGGCGTTACCTGCTCCGCGACCCCGTGCTGTGCGTAGCCGAACGAGTCGCCGTGAACCGAACTTGCCCAGTCGGCAAAGTCGGAAACCGGGTCGAATGGACTGAGGCTTGTGCCGCCGCCGTCGATCGAGAAGTAGGCTGGCTCGTTAGGAAAAGGCGAGTGGAAATCTGGCGTCGAGTAGCGAAACAGGTCCAATGGCGTGTACGTGCCGAGATGCGAGTCGCGGCCCAGTACATGAGTCAACTCGTGCTCGGCCGCACCGACGAAATCGAACTTCCCCAGCACATCCCGATTCGCCGGATCGAAGGAAAAGGCGGCGAGGCTGCTGAAACCGATGCTGCCGTCGATCTCCGTCCCATTGGCTGGGAGCAGTCCCCATGCCTTCTCCTCGGCGGCCGTGACACGGAAACCAGCGTCTGGGAGCGGATCGACGGCCGGGAGGTTGGCAATCGCGGTTGCATCGTCGGCTGACGTGGCATGTGCCGCAAGCTCGCCGATAACGGTCACATAGGGCAGCGTGCTGGCGGATTGGGGCAGCGCCGCGGCCACGTCGCCAGCGGGAATGGGAGTGCCATTAACCTCCCCCCAGCCTACGTTGATCGTCACCGTAATCGGGTTGGTAATCAAGGCATCCAAATAGCTCGCCGCCGCCGCCAAGCCCGACAGGAAACCCGCCGGGGCGTCAGCAACGCTCGGGTCGTAATTGAAGACGAATTGCATGGCTGCCCCGGACGGCGAGATTGTTCCGTTATAATATCAGTCATCTCGCGTCAAATCGCAAGCGCAATGCTCACGGACGCTTGAGCCAGCCTAGCGTATTGTGGCACTCTCCCGAACTCGCGAATCCGTGAGGTCGGCATGACGATCCAGCTCGCTATCGCGAACACCTACGGCATCGCCATGGCCAGCGATCGCCATGTGTTTCGCGGCGCGGAGCCGCGCTCCACCGGCCGGGACGCCAAGCTGTTCCGCCTGCGCACCACCGTGCCGGCCGCGATGATGGCCTCTGGCCCCCTGGCTGTCTTCGAAATCCCGGTCGCCCGCCTGGCATTGCCGCTCGCGCGGGAGATCGAGGCGGCGCGGGCCGAGGGTACGCCGGAGGCGCTGGCCCGCGCCGTGCTGGCCGTGTTCGATCGCCCCGTGCCTGGCGCTCCCGCCGCGCGCGACGAAGCCGATGCGCAAGTGTTAGGAGCCACCGCCGCTTTGGTATTGGAACGCGCCCTTGTCGCCGGCCATGACCCGGCGCGTGGGCTGGAGCGTGTGCTGGAGGAGATCGAGCGTGCCGCTGCCTGTCGCGGCGAGGCCGAGTTGCGGGAGACATGCGCGGCGCTCTGGAGCGCCCACGCCGCGCGCCTGCCGGAGGCGCTGGGCAAGCCTGGTCTGGCCGCCGCGCTGCGCGCCGCGCCCGAGCTGTGCGGCCGGGCGGTGGTCGGTGCGCTCACCCGCGACTGGGGCAGGCCGTCCGACCTGTTCGTGACCGTGGGCCTGTGCTGCCCGGCGACCGGCGTTCCGGTCCTGGTCTCGCTCCGGCTCTGGCGCGGCATCGGCCGGCGCCTGCACGCTGTCTCCCGCTTCGCCACCGATCACGAGGCGCTATGGCGCTCGACCCGAACCGTCTTCGTGGCGCAAGGCTCCGGTCGCCCCGTGATCGAGGCGATGGTGGACGGCATGGCCGATGAGCACTGGCGCCGCATCTCGAAATCCGAGCGAGGCGCTGTCGGCGAGGAGATGGGCGCGCGCT
>DATFDN010000408.1:0-9594 GCA_035252035.1 Acetobacteraceae bacterium
CTCGCCGCCGAGGCGCGCGCGCGGCGCGGCTAGTCCACGATCGCCGCGTTGACCATGTCGCGCAGCACCGGGCGGTAGTGCAGGCGCTGCTTGGGCGACTGCATCATGAACACCACGAGCATGTCCTTCGCCGGATCAACCCACATGTACGTGCCGCCGGCCCCGCCCCAGTACCAGTCGCCGACATCGCCAGGGAAGGGGGCCACCCCCTTATCGACCCGCACCGCGACGCCAAGGCCGAAACCGTAGCCCGGACCAGGAAGGTAGTAGGGGCCAGGCTTCGCGGAGCCGAGCTGGTCCGCGGTCATGTAGGCGACGGTCTGTGGGCCGAGATAGCGGTGGCCGTCGAGCGTACCGCCACTCAGCATCATTTGCAGGAAGCGCGCATAATCCTCCGCGGTGGAGACCATCCCGCCGCCGCCCGACTGCCAGTGCTGGGGCTTGCGCGGATCGTTCATCGTCAGATCCGTGCCCAGGGACCGGTCGTCGGGGAAGGGCTCGGCGATGCGGCCCTGCTTGGATGGGTCTGTCACGTCGAAGGCCGTGTCCGCCATGCCGAGCGGATCCAGCAGGTTCTCCCTTTCGAACTGATAGAGCGACTTGCCGGAAACCACCTCCACCACGCGCCCGAGCACGTCGATCGAGTGGCTGTAATCCCAGGTCGTGCCCGGCTGATAGGCGAGCGGCAGCTTGGCGAGCCGGTCCACGAAGGTCGCGTTGTCGAAGTCGCCCTGAAACAGGTTGGCGGCATTGTACGCCTTCTTCACCGGCGTGTCGCCGAAGAAGCCATAGGTCAGTCCGGCCGTGTGGCGCATCAGATCCTGCACGGTCATGAGATGCTCCGCTGGAACGGAGCGCACGACTTGGCTGTTCGGATCGACCATCGCGACCCGCGCGGAGGCGAACTGCGGCAGGTATTTCGAGACCGGATCATCCAGCGCGATCTTGCCCTGCTCGACCAGCATCAGCGCCGCCACCACGGTGATCGGCTTGCTCATGGAGTAGATGCGGAAGATGTCGTTCGGCTGCATCGGCGGGTTCTGCGCCATCGTTGGGGCCGCCTGCGGGTCACGCTGCCCGACCGCCTGTTCGTAGGCGACCTTGCCATGGCGGGCGATGAGCAGGACGGCGCCGGGCAGGATGTGATGCGCCACGTCGTCCTGAAGCATCCGCGTGATCCAATTGAGCCGGCTCGCGTCCAGCCCCACGGAAGCGGGGTCAGCCCTCGGCAGCTCAGCGGCTTGCGCTGTGCCGAGTGCAGCGGCGGCCAACGCCGATGCGAACAGCAACAGATATCGTCTCATTTGCCGCCCCCCTTGATGCATGTGCGGGTGCATGAAAGCCGTGTTACACGGACCGCCCTTGGTGGACGCGATCAGCGTAGGGCGGAATAGCGCAGCGTATTCCGCCTTCGTGCTGGCCGCTAGCTCATACCAGCAATCCTGGATACTGACTTCCGGTTGGTCTCAGATATAATCCTGGCGTACCGTGAGATCATTCTGCCGGTCCGACGCGACCACGTTCAGCACCAGCGACAGCACGGCCGAGACACCGATATTCACGATCACGGCGATGATCGCGATGTAGCATGGCACGGTCGTGCCCAGCAGGTGCAGCGGATAGACCGGTTGGGAGCCGTTGGCGAAGAACATCCAGGTGCCGAGCACGAACCCCACCGCCCAGCCGATCAGCAACGCCCAGCCGTTCAGTGCCCTGGTATAGAGCGCGAGCAGGACGGAAGGCGCGGTCTGGATGATCCAGATCCCGCCCAGCAATTGCAGCCACAGCGCGAATTGCAGCGGGACCAGGAAGATGAAGATCAGAGCGCCCGCCTTCACGATCAGCGACATGAGCTTCGCCATCTGGCTTTCCTGCGCGTCGGTGGCGAAGGGGCGGAAGAACTCGCGATAGATATTGCGGGTGAAGATGTTCGCCGTGGCGATCGACATGATCGCCGCCGGCACCAGGGCGCCGATGGCGATGGCGGCGAAGGCGATGCCCACGAACCAGTCCGGGAAGGCGTGCATGAGCACCGCCGGAACGGCGAAATTGTTGCTGTACTTCTTGAAACCGTAGGCGAACTCGGGCAAGCCCTGCACCTTGGCGGCGATTGCCATGAAGCCGAGCAGCGCGAGCAGTCCAAGCAGCACGGAATAGGCGGGCAGGATCGCCGCGTTGCGCCGGATCACCCGCCCGCCGGAGGCGCCGAGCAGCGCGGTCGCCGAATGCGGATAAAGGAACAGCGCCCAGGCCGAACCGAAGGCGAGCGAGGCGTAGGCGCTGAAGCTGCCGAGCGACCCCGCGGGCGGCTTCGCGAGCAGCAGCTTGGCTGGCGGCACCGCGGCGAAGACGTTGCCGTAGCCGCCGAGCTGGATCGGGATGACGACCACGGCGGCAATGACGGTGATGTAGATCAGCAGATCCTTGACCACCGCGATCATCGCCGGCGCGCGCAGGCCCGATGTGTAGGTGAACGCCGCCAGGATCAGGAAGGCGATGATCAGCGGCATGTCGCCGGCCACTCCTGTGTCGGGGAACCCCATCGCTCCGATCACCACCTGCATCCCCACGAGCTGCAAGGCGATATAGGGCATCGTGGCCAGCATCCCGGTCACGCCCACCGCTAGCGCCAGCCATCGATTGCCGAAGCGTCCGCGCACGAAGTCCGCCGTGGTGACATAGCCATGGCGCTGCGACACCGCCCAGAGCCGGGGGAACACGATGTAGAGGATCGGGTACACCATGATGGTGTACGGCACGGCGAAGAAGCCGAGCGCGCCCGCGCCGAACAGAACGGCGGGCACCGCGATGAAGGTGTAGGCCGTGTACAGGTCGCCGCCGAGCAAGAACCAGGTGACGATGGTGCCGAACCGGCGCCCGCCCAATCCCCATTCATGCAACTGCGTCAGATCGCCCCGCCGCCAGCTCGCCGCGTAGAAGCCGAGCCAGGTGACGAACAGGAACAGCCCGCCGAAGACGCCGATCGTGGTCCAGTTCATGGCGCGGTCCCCCGGTGCTCGACGAGATAGACGAGACCGATAATAACACTGGAAACTAAAATCCAGGCGAGCTGGTACCAGTAGAAGAATGGAACGCCGAAGGCGCTAGGCTCTACCGTGTCGTAGGAGGGAACCCAAAGCAGGGCGATGAAGGGCAGCAGCAGCAGCACCCGCACCCAGCTCCAGCGATGCGCCGGACCCGTTGGCCTGGACCGCGTGGACATCTCCAATCCCCTTCCGTTTACGCTCCGATGGATGATAGCGCCGCCGCTTCGGCGAGGAGGCGCCGCCGCCGCCGCTGGATCAACCGCCACGCCAGCCGCGCCATCGCGTCCGAGAACCGCCCGCGCGGCTTCAGCCCGACCGCCTTCAGGACCATCCCCATGCCACGCTCCACATGGCGGAAACGGTAATAGCCCGCCGCGCGCGACATGTAGGCCGCTATGCAGCGGCGATGCCCGTAGGGCAGGGCAGGGGGCTCGTTCGCCGCGTGCCACGCATAGGCCAGCTCGTCATCCTCGCTCTCGTTGATGCGCCCCAGCGCGATCCAAAGCCGGCGCGGCAGGCCGATCCTCTCGCGCCTCAGATACCGGCGCAAATGGTCGTAGAACAGCTTGAAATGGCGGAACTCATCGGCCGCGATGCGGCGGCAGATCTCGGTCAGCACGGGCTCGGCCGCCGCGTCCGCGAGCGCCGAATAGTAGCTGGACGTGCCGATCTCGACCATGCACCGCGCGATCAGCTCGCCGGAGCGCGAGCCGCGGATGGAGGACTCGGCGTCCAGCGGCAGCTTGTAGCCAGTCTTGTAGCGTTTGAATGCGGCGCGGTAATCCCATTGCGGATCGGCCAGCATGGCCCAGCGCCCCAGCGCCTCGCCGTGCTGCACCTCCTCCTCGGCCCAGTTGTCGGCCGCGTGCTGAAACGGCGGGTCGTCGCGGAACACGCGGTTGAGATAAAGGGCGTATTCGGTGCCGTTCCGCTCCACCATCGCGGCAGCCTTCACCAGGCCGATCATCGCCGGATCCACCCTCGCCGGGTCGAAGCGGTCCCACGGGACATCATCGATTCGCCAGTGCTTCATCGCCAGGCTTTTACGATTGCAAGGCGGTAAGGTCCACGGTGAGGGCATGGTTGAGCGGGCCATGGCCCGCACCGAAACCGGGCGCGGTCGCGATAGCGGCCCGAACAAAGGCGCGCGCGCGCAGCACCGCCTCCCGCACACCCAACCCTTGCGCTAGGCCGGCAGCGAGCGCGCTCGCCAGCGTGCAGCCCGTGCCATGGGTGTGGCGGGAGGCGATGCGCGGCCCGGCGAACGCCTCGATCCCGTCCCTGGTGGCCAGCAGGTCGGTCACTGTCTCGCCTGGCAGGTGCCCGCCCTTCAGCAGGATCGCGGGAACCCCAAGTGCGAGCAGCGCGGCGGCGGCCCGATGCATCGCATCCAGGTCGGGAAGCGCCATCCCGGCCAGCGCCTCGGCTTCGGGCAGGTTGGGAGTGAGGATGGTTGCCATCGGCAGCAGCCGGCGCTTGAGTACGGAGATCGCCTCGGCGGCGAGCAGGCGTGTGCCGCCCTTCGCCGTCATGACCGGGTCCACCACCACCGGAATACCAGGCGCACGGGCGGCGAGCGTGTCGCAGACACGCTCGATCGCGGCCGCATCGCCCAGCATCCCGGTCTTGATCGCATCGGCCCCGATATCGTCCAGCACGGCCTCGATCTGCTGGGCCAGGAAGTCCGGCGGGACCGGCAGGACGGCTCGCACGCCGCGCGTGTTCTGCGCGGTCAGCGCGGTGAGCGCGGTCGCCGCATAGGCGCCGAGCGCCGTGATCGTCTTCACATCGGCCTGGATGCCGGCGCCGCCGCCGGAATCGGAGCCAGCGATGACGAGCACCCGGCCGCGGAGCCGTGTCATGCGGCGTCGGCGTGCCGCGCGGTGCTTGCCGTGATCGTCTCGCAGAGCTCGGCGACGATCGCGGCGGTCAGCACTTCGTCCTCCGCCTCGACCATTACCCGGACCAACGGCTCGGTTCCGCTCTCGCGGATGACCAGTCGGCCGGTCCCCGCCAGCCGAGCCTGCGCGGCGGTGACGGCGGCCTGCACCGCGGGGGCGCGGAGCGGCGAGGGACCGGCGAAGCGCACGTTGCGCAGGAGTTGCGGCATACGCGTGAACACGCGGCACACTTCGCTCGCCGGGCGATTCTGCTCGACCAGCACGGCCAAGACCTGGAGGGCGGCCACCAAGCCGTCCCCGGTGGTGGCGAAGTCGGACAAGATCAGGTGGCCCGACTGCTCCCCGCCGACGTTCAGGCAAAGCTCGCGCATCCGCTCCGCGACATACCGATCGCCCACCTTGGTGCGCTCCAGCCCCAAGCCGAGGCCCGCGAGGAATCGCTCAAGGCCGAGATTCGACATCACCGTGGCCACGATTCCATGGCCGCGCAGGCGCCCGGCGGCCTGCCAGGAGCGGGCGATCAAGGCCAGGATCTGGTCGCCGTCGATCAGGTGCCCACGCTCGTCGGACAGCAGCACGCGATCCGCGTCGCCGTCGAGCGCAATGCCGAGGTCGGCGCCATGCGCCAGCACCTGCGCGCACAGCTCCTCCGGAGCGGTGGAGCCGCAGCCCCGATTGATGTTGAACCCGTCCGGGGCCACGCCGAGCGGAATCACCATGGCGCCCAACTCCCACAAGACCGTGGGCGCCACCTTGTACGCCGCGCCATGCGCGCAATCGACGACGATCTTCAGCCCATCCAGCACCAGCCGGCGCGGGAAGGTCGCCTTGGCGGCCTCGATGTAGCGGCCGGAGGCATCCTCAAGACGCGCGGCACGGCCGAGCTTCGCCGACGAGGCGAGGCGGCCGGCGAGGTCGCTCGCCATCAGGGCCTCGATCCGCTGCTCGGTCTCGTCCGAGAGCTTGAGTCCGTCAGGGCCGAAAAGCTTGATCCCGTTATCCTCGTACGGGTTGTGCGAGGCCGAGATCATGACCCCCAGATCGGCCCGCAGGCTGCGCGTCAGCATGGCGATGGCCGGCGTCGGCAGCGGCCCGACCAACGTCACGTCCATTCCGGCGCCGACGAAACCCGCGGTCAGCGCCGGTTCGAGCATGTAGCCTGACAGGCGGGTGTCCTTGCCGATCACCACCCGGTGCCGGTGGCTTCCCCGCGTGAAGATCAGCCCGGCGGCCTGGCCGAGCCGCAGCGCGATCTCGGCCGTCATCGGATCGCTGTTCGCGGTGCCACGAATCCCATCGGTCCCGAACAGCCGCCGTGCGCCAGCCATGAGCACTCCCAGGAATGTTCCAGTATGCACGCGCATTTATGCGCTTTCGAACGTGAAAAGGAAGTAAAACTAGGCTGCGGTCAGTGCGTGCCAGACTTTCACCGCCTGAGCTGTTGCAGCGACATCATGCACGCGCAGCACGGCGGCCCCCTGAGCCAGCGCGAATAGCGCGGCGGCGAGCGAGCCAGCGCCGCGCCGCGCGGGCACGGGCTCCCCCGAAAGGGTGCCGATGAAACCCTTGCGGGAGACTCCGACCAGGACCGGCAGGCCGAGCGCCTGTAGCCCGCGCAAGCCGCGCAGGAGCGCGATCGAGTGCTCCGGGCGCTTGGCGAAGCCGAAACCGGGGTCGAGGATCAGCCGGCATCGGGCGATGCCGGCGCGCTCGGCCGCCGCGACCCGCTCGCCCAGCTCCGCCACGACCTCGGCGACAACGTCGCCGTAGCGCGCCTGCGCGGCCATGGTCATCGGGTCGCCGCGCATGTGCATCAGCACCACGGCACACTCACGCCGGGCCAGCAGCGGGGCCGCCTCGGGGTCGTGCGCGAGGCCGGAAATGTCGTTGATGATCGCGGCCCCGGCGTCGAGCGCCGCCGCCATGGTCGCCGCGTTGCGGGTGTCGGCCGAGACGACGACGCCTGCGCGGGCCAACGCCGCGACCGCGGGCAGGATGCGCGCCTGTTCCTCCTCGGGCTGGACCGGGGTGGCGCCGGGCCGCGTGCTTTCTCCCCCAACGTCCACGATGTCGGCCCCAGCGGCGCGCATAGCGAGCCCGGCCGCGATCGCCGCGTCGGCATCGCGATAGGCGCCGCCGTCGCTGAAGCTGTCGGGCGTCAGGTTGAGGATGCCCATGACGCGGGGGCGTCCCAAGAGCCAAGTCGCAGCGGCGGAAACTCCCTCTCCCTCCGCTCGCGGGGGGAGAGGGTTGGGGTGAGGGGGGCGATCTGGCAACAGCAGGCGTTCGGGAGACGCCCTCACCTTAACCTTCTCCCGCAAGCGGGAGAGGGGGCGTAGCGACGCACCGCTTCAAGTTCAAGCAAGTCGCGTGACGACCGTATGTCGGCCAACGCTACCCCGGCTGCGGCGCCGGTCCCAAGCCCCCAGCCGGCGGTGCCGGGGCGGGGCGCACCGTGGTTGGCACCGAGGCGCGGCGGTTCTCCGGGGCCGGCTCGTCCACCACCTTGCGGATCACCGGCTCGCCGCGCAGCACAGTACGGATCTCGTCGCCCGTCAGGGTCTCGTGCTCCAGCAGGCCGCGCGCCAGGCGGTGCAGCTCCTCGATGTTCTCGGTCAGGATGCGCTTGGCCTTGTTGTAGGCGCGGTCGATGATGTCCTTGATCTCGGCATCGATCTCGCGGGCCGTGGCCTCCGAGACGTTCTTGTTCTGCGTCACCGAGTGGCCGAGGAACACCTCCTGGCTGTTGTCTCCGTAGGCGATCATGCCGAGCTTCTCGCTCATGCCCCATTCGGTGATCATGCGTCGCGCTTGGTCGGTCGCCATCTTGATGTCGCCGGCCGCGCCGTTGGAGACCTTCTCGGGGCCGAAGATGATCTCCTCGGCCGCGCGCCCGCCCATCGCCATGGTCAGCTCGCTCAGGAGCTTGGACTTGCTCTTGGAATAGCGGTCCCCTTCGGGCAGGCTCATCACCAGGCCGAGCGCCCGGCCGCGCGGGATGATGGTGGCCTTGTGAACCGGGTCGCACTCGGGCTCGTGCAGGGCGCAGAGCGCGTGGCCGCCCTCGTGATAGGCGGTCATGCGCTTCTCCGCCTCGCTCATGACGAGCGAGCGTCGCTCGGTGCCCATCAGCACCTTGTCCTTGGCCGCCTCGAACTCCGCCATCGCGACCACGCGCTTGCCGAGCCGCGCGGCCAGCAGCGCCGCCTCGTTCACCAGGTTGGCGAGGTCGGCACCGGAGAAGCCCGGCGTGCCGCGCGCGATCACCTTGGGATCGACGTCGGAGGCGAGGGGCACCTTGCGCATATGGACGCGCAGGATCTTCTCGCGCCCGTTCACGTCCGGGTTGGGCACGACGACCTGGCGATCAAACCGGCCGGGGCGCAGCAGGGCGGGGTCGAGCACGTCGGGGCGGTTGGTCGCGGCGATCAGGATGACGCCCTCGTTCGATTCGAAGCCGTCCATCTCGACGAGCATCTGATTGAGCGTCTGCTCGCGCTCGTCGTTGCCGCCGCCGAGGCCCGCCCCACGATGGCGCCCAACCGCGTCGATCTCGTCGATGAAGATGATGCAGGGCGCGTTCTTCTTTCCCTGCTCGAACATGTCGCGCACGCGGGAGGCGCCGACGCCCACGAACATCTCCACGAAGTCCGAGCCGGAGATCGTGAAGAATGGCACGTTCGCCTCGCCCGCGATGGCGCGCGCGAGGAGGGTCTTGCCGGTGCCGGGGGGGCCGACCAACAGCACGCCCTTGGGGATCTTGCCGCCCAGGCGCTGGAATTTCTGCGGATCGCGCAGGAACTCGACAATCTCCTGAAGTTCGCCCTTGGCCTCGTCGATCCCGGCCACGTCATCGAACGTGACCCGGCCCTGCTTCTCGGTCAGCAGCCGCGCCCGCGACTTGCCAAAGCCCATGGCCCGCCCGCCACCGGACTGCATCTGGCGCATGAAGAACACCCAGACGCCGATCAGCAGCAGCATCGGGAACCAGCTCAACAAATAGTGAAGCAACGGGTTCACGTCCGCGTCGCGTGGCTTGGCAATGACGCGCACACCCTTGTCGGTCAGCCGGCTGACCAAGGTAGGGTCTTCGGGGGTATAGGTCTCGAAGGTGCGGCCGTCATTCAACTGGCCAGTGATGGTCCGGCCCTGGATGACGACATCGCGGACCTGTCCGCCATTCACCTGGCTGATGAAGTCGGAATAGGCTTCCTGCGTGGCCGAGCTATGGGTTGCGCCGGGCTGGAACAGGTTGAAGAGAACCACCAGCAGCAGGGCGATGATGACCCAGAGCGCCAGGTTCCGGCCGAAATTGCTCATGTATGATCCACGTCTCCCAGGGCCGCCGTAGCGGCGCGCGGCGCCCGCCGCGCAATCAACATAGGATGAAATGGGCGTTTGCGCACCCCCGAAGCGCGCGGGCAGTCATCGCGAACTAGGAATAAATGGTGCGGGAGCGGCGGCGCGCGCCGGCGCGAAGCGGAATCGCACGCCAGCGCAGGCCGCCGGGTCGGGCCAGTCGAGGTGTGGCACCGCAATGAGCCGGCCATCCACCCATAGGGCAGGGAGAGTCTCCAGGATCGAGGCTGGCAGCGAGGAAGCCTTGCGCAGCCGGATCGCCGCCCCGCCGACGGCCCCAATCATCA
>DATFDN010000409.1:0-16629 GCA_035252035.1 Acetobacteraceae bacterium
AGCGGCGCCGGGCTGGCCCGCGCCGGCGCTCGGCGCGGGGACGCGCGAAGTGCTGGCCGAAGGCGGGCTGTCCGAGGCCGAGATCGACGCCCTGGTGACGGAGCGCGCGCCGTGATCGACTTCTACTACTGGCCGACGCCGAATGGGTGGAAAGTCGCCATCATGCTGGAGGAGTGCGCCCTGCCCTACCGCGTGATCCCGGTGAACATCGGGGCGGGTGATCAGTTCAAGCCGGAATTCCTCGCCATCAGCCCGAACAACCGGATGCCCGCCATCGTCGATCCCGACGCCCCGGGCGGCGCGCTGCCTGTCTTCGAGTCCGGCAGCATCCTGATCCACTTGGCCGAGCGGTCCGGGCGCTTCATGCCGATGACGAACCCGGGCCGCAAGGAATGCCTGGAATGGCTGTTCTGGCAGGTGGGCAATCTCGGGCCAATGGCCGGGCAGCTCAGCCATTTCGTCAACTACGCCGAGGGCGAGCACACCTATTCGCGCACGCGCTACGCGAACGAGTACCATCGCTGCTTGGGCGTGCTGGAGCGCAGGCTGGAGGGGCGCGCGTACATCCTCGATGACTACTCGATCGCCGACATGGCGGCCTGGCCGTGGGTGCTGATCGCGAAGCCACTGGGGCAAGAGCTGGACGAGTTCCCGCGCGTCGCCGCGTGGCGGAGCCGCGTCAAGGCGCGTCCGGCGGTGCAGCGGGGCGTTGATCTCGGCAAGGAGTGGCGCCGCCGAGCGTCCCCCACCGCAGCGGAGCGCGCCATCCTGTTCAACCAGACCGGGCGCTTGCCGGAGCGCTGAAGGACGCCATCATCATGCCGCACCTGCTGGAGACCGCCGAGGGAAAGCGCGTGTCGGTCGCCACCGAGCAGGGCTGGCGGCGCTGGGGCACGTTCCTCAGCAACCGCGAATGGGGCACGGTGCGCGAGGATTACAGCCCCGACGGGGAAGCCTGGACCTATCTGCCGCACGATCATGCGCGCAGCCGCGCCTATCGCTGGGGCGAGGACGGCATCGGCGGCTTCTGCGACAACCAGCAGCGCTGGTGCCTGTCGCTCGCGCTCTGGAACGGCCGTGATTCGATATTGAAAGAGCGGCTGTTCGGCCTGACGAACGCCGAGGGCAATCACGGCGAGGATGTCAAAGAGCTCTGGTGGCACCTCGACGGCACGCCGACCCATTCGTTCATGCGGATGCTCTATCGCTACCCGCAGGCGGAATATCCCTACACGCGCCTGCTGGAGGAGAACCGCCGCCGGGGCCTGGACGAGCCGGAATTCGAGCTGATCGACACCGGCGTGCTGGACAACGGACGGTATTTCGACGCAATCGTGGAATACGCCAAGGCGGCACCGGATGACATCCTCATGCGGATCACGCTCGAAAATCCGGGACCGGAGGCGGCGACCTTGCATGTGCTGCCGCATCTATGGGCACGCAACACCTGGTCCTGGACAAAGGATGCCCCTCGCCCGCTTCTCCGCTTGGCACCGGATGGCGCGGTCGTCGCGGCCCACCCGAAAATGCCGGAGCGCCGCCTTCTGATCGACCAGGCGGCCGAGTGGCTGTTCTGCGAGAACGAAACGAACGTCCGGCGCCTCTACGGCGTGAACGCGCCCGGTCACTTCAAGGACGCGATCAACGATGCCGTCGTGCATGGCGCGCGCGACGCGGTGAATCCGCTGCGCGAGGGCACGAAATGCGCCGCCCATGTCGTGCTGTCGCTGCCGCCGGGTGGCAGCGGCGTGCTGCGGCTGCGGTTCGCGCATTCGGGCGCCGCTGCCTCCTTCGACGATTTCGATGCGCTCTTCGCCCGGCGGCAGGACGAGGCGGACGAATTCTATGCGGCCTTGCAGGGCGGGATCACCGATCCCGATGCCCGTGCCGTGCAGCGTCAGGCATTGGCCGGGATGCTGTGGTCCCAGCAATGGTACCATATCGACATCCGCGACTGGCTGGCGGGCGATCCCGCCCAGCCGCCCCCGCCCGCCAGCCGCCGGCATGGCCGCAACGCGGATTGGGAGCACCTGAACAACGCCGATATCATCTCGATGCCCGACACCTGGGAATATCCATGGTACGCGGCCTGGGATCTCGCGTTCCACACAGTCACGCTCGCGTTGATCGACCCGGATTTCGCCAAGTCGCAGCTCGTGCTGCTGACGCGCGAGTGGTACATGCAGCCAAACGGTCAGTTCCCGGCCTATGAGTGGGCGTTCGGGGATGTTAACCCGCCAGTCCATGCCTGGGCGGCCCTGCGGGTCTATCGCATGGACCAGGCCCTGACCGGGCGGCCCGATCGTGCCTTCCTGGAGCGGGTGTTCCACAAGCTCCTGCTGAATTTCACCTGGTGGGTGAACCGCAAGGATGCGGAGGGCCGCAACATCTTCCAGGGCGGGTTCCTGGGGCTCGATAATATCGGCGTGTTCGACCGTTCCAAGCCGCTGCCCACCGGCGGCTTCATCAATCAGTCCGACGGCACCGCCTGGATGGCGATGTACACGCTCAACCTGCTGCGGATCGCGCTGGAGCTGGCGGCCGAGGATCAGGTCTACGAGGACATCGCCACCAAGTTTTTTGAGCACTTCCTCTATATCGCCGGCGCGATGACCAACATGGGCGGGGAGGGCATCGGCCTGTGGGACGAGCAGGATCAGTTCTTCTATGACATGCTGAACCTGCCGGACGGCAGCCGCGTGCCGTTGCGGGTGCGCTCGCTCGTGGGGTTGATCCCGCTCTGCGCGGTTGAAGTGCTGGACCCCGACATTCCCGCCCGATTCCCCGAATTCGCCAAGCGGATGCGCTGGATGCTGACGCATCGGCCCGAGCTTGCAACCCAGGTGTCGCATTACGACCAGCCGGGAAAGGGCGATCGTTTCCTGCTGTCGCTGCTGCGCGGGCACCGGATGAAGGCGCTGCTCGCCCGGATGCTGGACGAGACGGAGTTCCTGTCCGATTACGGCGTGCGTTCGGTTTCGCGCTACCATGCCGCGCACCCCTACGTACTGGAACGTGGCGGGCAGAGCTTTTCAATCAGCTACGTGCCAGGCGATTCCAATTCTCACTTGTTCGGCGGAAACTCCAATTGGCGCGGGCCGGTGTGGATGCCGGTCAACTACCTGCTGGTGGAGGCCCTGTACGAATTCCACCGGTACTACGGCGACGACTTCCGGATCGAATGCCCGACCGGCTCCGGCCGGTTCCTCAGCTTGCGCGAAGCCGCCGCCGAGCTTGGCCACCGTTTGGCGCGACTGTTCCTGCGTGGTCCGGACGGGCGCCGTCCCGTCCTGGGCGACGACTCCCGGCTGCAACAGGATGCCCGGTTCCGCGACCACATCCCGTTTCACGAGTATTTCCATGGCGACACCGGGCGCGGCCTGGGAGCGTCGCATCAGACCGGCTGGACCGGGCTTGTTGCTCTGCTGCTCCAGCCACGGCTTGACACGCTCGGGGGCGCGATGCCGGTGGCATATGCGCGCGAGGAGGCGCCGGCGTAGGTGCCCGCTTATTGCCGAGGCCAGCCCGGAACGCCGCGAAACGGGCGCATGTCCGGATAGCCGCTGACAGACCACGCACCGTCCACCAACAGGCTCGCGCCGGAGATGTAGCTCGCGTCGTCGCTGGCGAGGAACAGCGCGGGCTTGGCGATCTCGATGGGTTGCGCCGCGCGCCCGGCGGGTATCCGCGCCATGAACGCGGCATGGGCATCGCGATTGTCGAAATGCCGACGGGTCAGCGGCGTCTGCACAAGTCCTGGCAGGATCGCGTTGACGCGCACCCCATGCTCGGTGAACTCCAGCGCGCCATTCTTCGTCAGCATCTCAACCCCGGCCTTCGCCGATGCGTAGGCGGCACCGGCGTGCATGGGAACGTGGGCATTCAGGGACGCGATGTTGACGATCGCCCCCGCGCCTTGGCTCAGCATGTGCCGGGCCTCGTGCTTCATACAGAGGAACACGCCCTTGAGGCACAGATCAACCGTGAAGTCCCAGTCGGCCTCCGAAAGATCGACAAGGTACCCGGGCCGGGCAGCGCCCGCGACGTTGAAGGCGCACGCCACGGAGCCAAAGCTTGTCACGGCGAGATCGACCATCCGCTCGACGTCCGGCTCCTTGGTCACATCGGCGGCCACGCAGATAACCCGGTCGCCGAGCGCGCGCCCGACGGCGCCCAGGGCCTCGGTGTTGATGTCGGCGCAGACGATCCTGGCGCCCTCGCGATGCAAGCCCTCCACGATGGCCAGCCCAATGCCGGAAGCGCCTCCGGTCACGACCGCTCCTCTACCCTCGAAGCGCCGTTGACGGTCCGACATCAATCGCCGCTCCGGCCCTCGCGATAGTCCCGGAAGGGCGCATCGCGCTGGCTTAGAAGTTCGCGCACGCTGCCGCCGTCGCGCTTGAACTGGCGGCGATAGGCGAGGCTGCTTTCGGTGGTGAAAGCGAGCGCCTGCAACTCGGTCCCCGCGCGCAGCGCGTCGCGCATTCCCATGATCTCCATGGCCCGATGCACGGAGCGCTTGTTGATCTGCTGAAGGTCGGGCGGCACGAGCGCGACGCGCTCGGCAATTTTTAGCACTTCCGCTTCCAGTTGCTCGGCCGGGAAGGCGCGGTTGGCAAATCCTTCCCGAGCCGCCTCAATGCCGCTGATCGCATCCCCGGTCAGGTACATCTCCATCGCGCGCCGCATCCCAAGCAGCCAAGGATGGAATTGCATGTCGGGCGGGCTCATCGACCGGGTCGGCGGGTAGCCGATCTTGGCGTCCTCGGCCACGTAAACGAGGTCGCACGCGGTCGCCAGCTCGCTGCCGCCCGCGAGGCAATAGCCATGCACCTGCGCGATGACGGGCTTCGCCAAGTCCCACATACGGAACCAGCCCTCGACGACGTGACGCGACCACGGCAAGGTGCCGCCGGCCGTGTAATAGGGCTGTCCCTCCGCGTTGTTGGCGGAAAGGTCGTAGCCGGCGCAGAAGCTCGGTCCTGCGCCCCGGATGATGCTGACGCGCACCTCGGGATCGGTGTCAGCGTCCTGCAACGCCTGGAAAATGGCCCCGCGCAGCGCGTTGTTCAGCGCGTTGCGCTTCTCCGGCCGGTTCATGGTCAGCCGCCGCACGCCCGGCGCGGGGTGGTCAGTCAGGAGCACATCGGCGGTGGTCATCGGCGTCTCTCCCCCTATTCCGGCAAGAGCCGGTACATCTTCCCGTCGAAGCGGGCGAGCCGCAGGCTCTTCATGGCCCGGTAGTCGGTCGGGCTGGTGCCGATCTTGATGCCCGGCAACACCATCGGCAGCGTCGTTGTATCGGGCAGGCTTGTCGCGGCCTTGAGGATGTTCTCGCGCGAGAGATCATTGCCCGCCCGCTGCAACACGATGACCATGGCTTGCGCCATGGTATAGCCGTATGACCAGACTGGATTCGCCGGATCGCTCTGGGGCGCGTATTGCGCGCGCCAGGCCTGGAACTCCTTCATTCCCGGATCGTCGTTCCATTGCGGATCGGTCGGATCTTTCAGGTATGCGGCCGTCACCACGCCCACAGACTTGTCGAAACCCGCTGACTCGAGCGCGGGCTTCACCAGCGCGCCGTTGGAATCAATGATATGCAGCGGGTGCCAGTCGAGGTCGGCCACCTTGCGGATCGCCATGGCGGAGAATTTGGGCGTGCTCGCGTCATACAGCACGTCCGCGCCCGAAGCCTGCAACTGCACGATCTGGGAATCGATTGTGGGATCAGTGATCTCGTACGAGACGGTCTTCACAACCATCGCATTGAACTTGTCCCCCAGCCCATCCTTCAACCCGTTGACATAATCGCGGCCGAGGTCATCGTTTTGGTAGAGAATGCCTATCTTGCCGTTCGGCTTGGCCTTCAGGATGTATTTCGCGTACATCTGGCCCTCCAGCCGGTAGCTCGGCTGGAACGGGATCCCCCAGGGATAATCCTTGGGATCGACGAAGATCGACGCGCCGGAACCGAGCCAGATATCGGGCACGTGCTTCTGATTGTAGTATTTCCGGATCGCGACATTGGGCGCTGTGCCGATGGTCTGGAACAGGGCCGCCACCTGGTCCTGTTCGATCAGGCGGCGCACCACCTCGATCGACTTGGGCGGGCTATAACTGTCGTCGAGCGCGATCAGGTTGATCTTCCGTCCATTGATCCCGCCATGGTCGTTGATCATTTTGAAATAGGCCGACTCGGCGGTGGAGATCTGGCCGTAGACGCTGGCCGGGCCGCTGAATGGCGCGTTCTGGCCGAGCTTGATCTCGGTGTCCGTGACCCCCGGCATCGCCTTCTGCGCCAGCACTGGCGCTGCCGAAAGTTCAAGCGATGCCGCCAGAACCACCCATACCGGCCACCGTCTCGTCATGCCTGCCCCTTCCGTGTTGTCAAGAACACGCTTCCCGCGGATCGCGCACGCCAGCCATCGCCAGGACCAACGCGGCGAGTTCCCGGCTTGTCTCCTCCAGCGTCAGCCGACCCTCCGGCCGATACCAGACATACGCCCAGCTCACCATCCCGCCTATGGCAAGGGCCGCCATCCGCGTGTCGTGGAGGTGGAATTCCCCCGCCGCCACGCCCTCGTCCAGAAGCCTGACCAGCTTGCGGTCGAACTCTCGCCGCATGTCGTTGATGCGCCGATAATCGTCGGCGCGCAAATGCTTCTCCTCGCGCGTGAAAATCGCGATGTGACGCTGGCTGGTCAGCACCGCCGCCACGAAGCGTTGCCCGACCTCGGCAAGCCGCTCGGTCGGGGTTCCCGGCATTTCCAGCACGCCGTCCAGCGCCTTCAGCGCGGAAGCGATGCCGCGCGCGCAGATCTCCGCCAGCAGATCGGCCTTGGAGGCGAAATGCGCATAGATGAACGGCTTGGTGACGCTCATCCGTTCGGCCACGGCATCCAGCGAAGTGTTCTCGTAGCCGCGCGCGTAGAATAGCTCCGCCGCGATGTCGATGATGCGCTCGCGTTTCAGCCGCGCGACCTCGCCCTTGATTCCCATTCCCGGCACGATGCTCGCTGAAGCCACCTCAGGCCGCCTCCGGCTCGAACCAGAAATCCAGCACGTCGCCCACGCGCTTCTCGGCGAAGCGGGTCATCACGCGGGTTCCGATCTTCAGGCGCTGCGCCGCTTCTTGGGGATCAGCAAGCTCCACGCCCTGGAAATACCCACCGATGGCGGTGTCTGCCTTGTCGAGCAGCACATAGCCGAACGCATAGGGTGGCGGCGGCAAACCCTGGAACTGGTCGTAGACGATGGTGAACGCCTCGATCCGCCCGCCTGGCCCGACTTCCACCCAATCCGTCGTCGGCTCCAAGGTCTGATCGGAGAAGGCCCGTGGCGGAACCAGTACCCGGCCGGACTTGGCATCCCGCTTGCCATAGAGCTTCGCGTGATCGCGCAACTGCACATAGAACCAACTCGCGGTCTCGCCGAGCGCGTGCGTGTAGGTGATGTTCCAGGTTTCCTGCCGTTTCAGCAGTTCCATATCACGGTCTCCCGATCTCACGCCTCGACGACCATCGTGCCGAAGAATTGGTGGTCGCCGCCATTGCCGCTAGCGATGCCCACGCGCGCGCCCTTCACCTGATGCCCCCCGGCCCGGCCGCGCACCTGCTGGGCAATCTCGATCACGCGCACCATCGCGGTCACGGCGATGGCGTTGGTGCAGAGCACGCCCCCGGACGGGTTCACCGGGACGGCGCCGCCGATCTGGAACTGGCCTTCCCGAAGCATGGCCGGGGACTGGCCGAGCCCGGCGAGGCCGGCGGCCTCAATGGAGTGGAACTCAGTGTTGCTGAAGGGCGCGTACAGCTCGGCCACATGCACTTGGCGGCGCGGGTCGGTGATGCCCGCCATCTTGAACGACCGGGCAAAGGAGTTGCGCAGCGCATGGGCGTCCGCATGATCGGCGGTGTAGTTGTTCCCCATGCGGTCGCCGAGATAGTACGTCTCGGAGCAGTGCCCGACGCCGGTGATCCACACGGCGTCCAGCTTGCGCTCCCTGATGTATCGCTCGGAGGCCAGCACCATCGCCCCGCCGCCGCTCGATTGCGGGCAGCAGTCGAACAGCTTGATCGGCCAGGAGATCATGCGGGAGGCGAAGACCTCCTCCTCGGTGGTCTCCTTGCGCAGATGCGCGTTCGGATTCTTCGCCGCCTGCCAGCGGTTCTTTACCACCACGCGCGCCATGTCCCGCTCGGTCATGCCGTATTTGTGCATGTAGCGGACCGCCGACATTGCCAGCATGTTGATGGTGCCGAGCGGAAGCGCGCGTTCATAGATGGGATCCCAGATCTTGTTCAGCACGGTCTGGCTATCGCCGCACTCGCCCACCTTGTCGGCGCCCGCCGTCAGCACGACATCGCAAGCCCCGGCCGCGACGTGGTAATAGGCGGCCGCGGCGCTGGAGATGCCCGTCGCCCCCCCGGTGTTGATGCGCAGGAACCGCTTGTTGCGCGCGCCCACCGCATCGACTCCAATGCGCTCCGCGTTACCAATGCCCACCATCGCGTCGGGCGAGAGTGAATACACGACGGCTTCGACATCATCGAATTCCAGCTCGGCATCGTTGAGCGCGAGCGCCACCGCCTCGCGCACCAGGTCGGGATAGCTCGCGTCGTCGCGCCGCGATCGGAAAGCCGACTGGCCGACGCCGATGATGCCGACACGCCCGCTCATGCCGCGTCTCCCTGCTCGCCGCGTCTCAGCACCACGACGGTGTTGTACTGCATGGCGAACCCGCTCGCCGCATGGGCCAATCCCGTGCGTACCCTGGCGCGCTGATGCCGTCCGGAGCGGCCGCGCACCTGATTGGCGGCCTCGGCAATGCGGATCAATCCGGTGCAATAGACCGGGTTGAGCGACAACGCACCACCCGAAAGATTCACGGGCACTTTGCCCTGCGGCCCGAATACGTCATTCGCGATGCACGCCCCCCAGCGGGAGCGGGGCGCCAGCCCCAAGGCCTCATAGGCCAGCAACTCCTGATATGGCGTCGCATCGGCGATCTCCGCCATATCGGCCGCACTCATCGGGTCCGAGATGCCAGCCTCGTCATACGCCTGCCGCGCCGCCGCTTGCAGCGCAGGAGTCTCAGCGAGGTTGCGGTCGCCCAGGAAGCTCGGCTCGGTTGCCCAGCCCATGCCGGCGATCCAGGCCGCGTCGGCAAGGCCGCGTTCCCGTGCGTACGCCTCGGAAGCAAGCACCAGTGCCGCTGCGCCCGTCACCGGCTCGGATACCATGCCGTCCTCCAACGGCCATCGGGACGCCGACGCGGGCGGCACGGCGCGGAGCAGGTCGGGATAAGCGCGGGCGCCGTTGCGGCGGTTCTTCTCCGCCACCGCGCGCGCCATCTCCGCGGCCCCCGGAACGGCGGCGATCACCGCGCTCGCCTGCAAGGCGTGCGATGCTGGCTCGTCCAGCGGCAAGCGCCGGTGGAAGTAAGGATCGGCGGCGAGGCGCTGCGCCTCGGCCAGAGGCGATGCCTCGGTTGGACTCCAGGCTAGCACAAGCTGCGTGCGATACTGGCCGGAGGCGACGCGGAGCGCGCCCATAATGAAAGCGTGCTCGCCAGCCGAAGGCGTGGAGAGGATGTCGCGATCCACCCCGCCGACCGACCCCGAGGCCGCCATCACGGAGATGGCACGGCCGTCATATTGGTCGTTGGAGGCGACAACGATGCCGTCAATATCATCGATCCCCAATCCAGCGTCGCGCAGCGCAAGTTGGGAGATATCGTAAAGCAACTCCTCCAGCGAGCGCCGGTCGCCGGTGACGCGGGGCATGATGGCGACGCCGATCACCCCGGTTTTGGTGTGGTACGGCATGAGATTCCTACCTCCTGACGGGCCTCGCGCAGCTTCGGCCGGAGCGCGGGCGGAATGCCATCGATCAGTGCCGGGAACAGTGCCTGCAAGGCGCCCTCCGGACTCCGGCGGACCAGCCCGCGCGCGCGATGATGGGGGGAGGCAATCGCCTCGCCCAGATTGAGCACCGGACTGACGCAGCAATTGGGATCGGCGAACCGCGCCCCGCACTCGGCCAGGGTGAATGTGCCGATCAGCGCCGCCACGTCCGCTATCAGCGCGGATTGCGGCAGGGGCTCGGCCTCCCGCCCGATCCAATCTGGCCGTCCAGCGGCCGCGCAGAAGGCACGCCAGAATTTCGGCTCGGCCGCTCCGAGCGCGACATGGCGCCCCTCGGCCGTGGCGTACACCTGGTAGTAAGCCGCGCCGCCGTTGAGGTAGGTCTGCCGCCGCTGCGGGATCATCCCGATCGCGCCATATGCGGACACCTGGAACAGTTGCAGCGGCATTGTCACATCCGCCAGCCCGATGTCGATGGCGCAGCCCTGCCCATCCGCTTCGCGCGCGCGCAGCGCGCCGAGAATGGCAATGACGCCGAACAGGGAGCCGGTCACGTCCGACAGCGGCGGATCGTAGAACGCCGGCGCGTCCGCGCCATTGCGGTGCAACACCCCAGATGCCGCGAGATAATTGGCGTCATGGCCCGCCTGCCGCGCCATCGGGCTGGTCGCGCCGTAGCCGCTCAAGGCGCAGTAGATCAGGCCGGGGTTGACCTCCCGTAGCACGGGATAGCCAAGCCCAAGGCGGTCCATCACGCCGGGACGGAACCCCTCGATCAGCACATCGAAGTCCGCGACCAGACGCAGGAACTCCTCGCGTGCTTCCTTTTGCTTGAGATCCATCCGCCGCACGGACTTGCCCGCGTTCAGCGCCTCGTAAAACAGCGGACGATTCGCCGCGTCGCGCGGGCCGAGCTGTGTCATGGCGTCGCCCGAGAGCGGTTCGATTTTCAGGATTTCGGCTCCCATATCTGCCAGCAACAGGCTGGCAAGTGGACCGGGCAGGAATGCCGACAAGTCCAGAACTCGGAGGCCGCGCGCGAAGAGGCCAAGGCGGGAAGGCTTGGTCATGCGCTGGGGACCAGGGTGAGGCGCCCGCCGGTTCGATATCCCTCCCCCCGGCCCCCTCCCGCTAGGGGAGGGAGAGTCCAACGAGCCCCTTCCCTTGCGCGAGGGGTTTGGGGAGGGGGCATCACAGCACCGCCACCGGCGCCACCGGGCTGCCTGTGCCCCCGACAACGGGAAGCGGTGTGACAATGAGCAGGAACGCCGTGGCCCCGGCCTCGGCCAGAGGCCGTAGTACCATGCCTTCAAGCAGCGGGATGCCGTAATCGCGGATGAGGCGCTGATGCACAGGGAAAACCGCGCCCGCCGGAAAGGGAAGCGTCTCGATGGCAAAATTGTCAGCCCCGACCATCGCGATGTCATGCGACGCAAGCCACAGCGCCGCCTCGACATCGATGCCGGGCTCCGCGTTGAAATCAACATCGCCCGCTGTCTGGCTCTCCAGCCATCCGGTGCGGAGCAACACCGCATCGCCCTGTCGCGGCGTGACGTTGGAGAGCGCCGCCGCCGCTTCCAGCTCCGCCCGGCCGATCACATCGCCAGGGGCGGCGATGGCCCCGCGCAGGCGCACGATATCGAGCAGCACGCCGCGCGTCACCAGCGGCGGCATCTTGTTGATGCCGCAGCGCAGCGCGCCCGTGGTGCTGCGGACCGTCGCACCGGGAAAGCCGTTGTACAGGTGATCGTCGCACCAGGCATGGCACAGCGCGTCGATATGCGTGCCGAAATGCAACGGCAAAACCACCGTGTCCTCGGCGAACTGGAAGCCGCCCGGCCGCTTGGCGCCGGCCGCGTAGTCGCCACCGTCGCGGCCCATGAAGTGCAACGCGCCGGCGCGGTGCTTGGGAACGGGCGTGCGGGCGGAGATCGGCTGGCTCAGGCTGATGACCTGCCCGGTGCGCACCAGAGACGCCGCCACCCGCACCTGCTCCGGGCCGATCAGATTGGGTGCGCCGATCTCGTCACCGGCGCCCCAGCGTCCCCATGCCTCCCGCGCCACCGCTCAGCCCTCCCGCATCAGGCGCGCGGCGGCTTCCTTCAGGTTCCGCCGCATCACCTTGCCGGTCACGGTCGTCGGCAGCGCGTCAAGGATCTCGAATCGGTCCGGCACCTTGTAACTGGAGGCGAGCGCGCGGCAATGCGCCGCGAGTTCCGCCGCACCCGGCCGCGCCTCGCCGCGCGGCACCACGAAAGCGATGATGGATTCACCCGCCTCGGAGGACACGCCGACGACACCCGCCTGCGCCACGGCCGGGTGTTGCATCAGCACCTCTTCTACCTCGGCGGGCGAGACGTTGATTCCCGCGCGCTTGATCATCTCCGCCGAGCGGCCCAGGAACACGAACTCCCCGGCTTCCGTGAGCTGGCCGATATCGCCGGTGCGAAACCACCCATCCGCAGTGAAGGCGCTGGCATTGTGGCGCGCGCTATCGCCGACATAGCCGCGCGTCACATAGGGGCCGCGCACCTCAACCTGCCCCGGCTCGCCAGGGCCGCGCACCGCGCCGGTGGCCTCGTCGGTGATGCGAAGCTGCACGCCCGGCAGCGGCTGGCCCTGGCAGTTGGCCCGGCGCTCCAGCGGCCAGTCGTGATGCGTCACACAGCAATTTCCGCCGGTTTCGCTTGACCCGTAGACGTTGCAAAGCTCGGCCGCCCCCAGCGTCTCGACGGCCTTGATAACATCTTGCGGGCTGCCGATCGTGAGGCCGGTGCGCAGGCTGCGCGTGCGCTCCGGCCGGAATTCGGGATGCCGGACCAGGGCATCGGTCATGCCGGGCAGGGTGTAAATCGACGTGCATCGATGCCGCTCGATCAAATCCAACGCCTCGCCCGGATCGAAGCGCCCTTGCAAGACAAGCGTCGCGCCGTGGCTGAAGGCCGCCGGCAGCGCGTTGATGCCGCCATAGGCCCAAAAGAGCGGCGGCGACAGCAGCACCGTGTCATCCGGCCCAAGCCCCTGGCGTTCGCCGATGTTGAAGCCGTTCTCCACCACCAGGTAGTGCGCCAGGACGATCGCCTTGGGCCGGCTGGTCGAGCCGGAGGTGTAGAGGATGATCGCATCGTCGCTGGCGCTCGCGCCCTCGCCAGGGGCGGGCGTCGGCAAGGACGTGGCCGCGTCGCGCGCGGCCGCGTACTCGGGAAAGCCGCCATCGCCCCCGATCAGCAGCACCGCGATGCCGCGCCCCGGCGCGAGCGCGCGCAGCATCGCGGCGTAATCCTCCCGCGCGAAACGGGCCAGCGCGACCAGGGTGCGGATTTCGGAATCGACAAGCAGGTATTCCAACTCCCGTCGCGTGGACCAGGTGCTGAACGGCGCCACCACCGCGCCCAGTAGCCAGGCGCCGAACGCGACCTCTACCCATTCCAGCCGATTGTTGATGAGCAGGCCCACGCGGTCGCCGCGCCGGACGCCGTGCCCACGCAGTATTGCCGCCGCCTGTCGCGCGCGGCCGGTGAGTGCCCGCCAGGTCAGCGCCTCGGCGCCAGCGATAGCCGCGATCGTCTCCGGCCGCCGGGACGCCTGCTCGTCCAGCAATTCGAACAGGGTGCGGCTATAGGGTGGCTGCATCGCGCTTCGGGCTTTCCGTTACCGATGAGTATGCTTCCGTTCTGGCCGGTTGCGCAAGCGGTGTCCGGCGTGGTAGGAGAGTGCGAAAAGGGCGGCCGAACGCTCATGCCCACTGGGGAAGTGATGCGATGTCCAACGAAACGCGTCCGCGCAGCATTGCCGAGATGCCGGCCCAAAGGCCGGCGCATCCGTCCAGCCCCGCCGAGGCGCGCGGGCGTTTTTTCAACACCGGCAATGGCTTCAACGTCAGGCTTCCGCCCGTGCCGGACCGGATCTTCACCGAGCAGCCGCGCCTCGCGCTCGACCCCACGACCCCGACCGGGCTTATTTCGTGCGACATCTCCGCCGAGCTCAATTGCGCCTTCCCGGCCACCACGCCGCTCGTGCTGGCGCATTACGCGAAAATCCGGGCAAGGGAGACGCTGGCGCCGGAGCTGGCGGCAAGCGGCGTGATCGCCTACGTCATCCAGGGGAGCGGCACGACACGGTGCGGCGAGGAGACCCTTGCTTGGGACAAAGGCGATGTGTTCATCCTGCCCGGCGGCGTTCCCGCGGCGCACCAGGCGGGCGAGGTGGACGCCGTGCTGTGGATCGTCACCAATGAGCCGCTTCTTGCCTTCGAGGCGCTGCGTCCTCCTGCTCCGGGGCAGGCACCAACCGAGGTGGTGCATTACCGCGCCGCGGAGATCGAACGGCAGATCGAGCTGATTCACGATATTGGCCGTAATGAGGAGATCGCCGGCTCGGCGCTGATCTTCTCCGCCGAGCGGCAGGAGGCCACGCGCAATATCCTGCCCACGCTGACCGTGGCGATGAACTCGCTGCTGGGCGGCGCCGTGCAGCGCCCGCACCGGCACAACTCGGTCGCGGTCTCGCTCATCATCAAGGGCGATCGCTGCTTCTCGACGATCGACGGCCGCCGCAAGGATTGGGCGCCCTGGGCGACAACCATCACGCCGCCCGAGTCGGTGCATTCGCACCATAATGGCGGAAACGAGCAGGCGCTGTTCCTGATCGTGCAGGACGGCGGCATTTACTATCACACGCGGGCTATGGGCTTCGCGTTCGCCGAGCACCCGCAGTAGGAGGAAAGCCATGTCTGGAAACACGGACGGCCTGACACTGACGCGGTTGACGGTCCGTCCCCTGCATCCCGCGCTAGGGGCGGAGGTGCGGGGGATCGACATGCGCGCACCGCTTGATCCGGACACATTCCGCGAACTGCATGATGTCTGGATGCGCTATCTCGTTTTGGTGTTCCCCGATCAGCGCATCAGCGACGCCGAGCATGTCGCCTTCACGCGGCATTTCGGGGAGCCGGAGATCTTCCACCAGGCGATCATCCGCTCGAAGCGGGTGCCGGAGATCTTCCGCGTCTCCAACGTGGACGACGACGGCAATCTGATGCCGCCCGACCATCCCACGGTGAAGCAGGTCGCGCTCGCGCAATTCTGGCACACCGATAGCAGCTATCGCGGCATCCCCTGCGTGGGCGCGCTGCTGCATGGGGTGGAAGTGAGCCGCACCGGCGGGGAGACGCAGTTCACGAACCTCTATCAGGTCTATGAGGAGCTGCCGGAGTCCCTGAAGCGCAAGATCGCGGGCCGCCGCGCCCGGCACAATTTCGGCCATCTGCACACGCTGAGCCAACTCAAGCCGCTGACCGAGGAAGAGAAGGCGGCCATGCCGCCAGTCTGGCAGCCGATGGTCCGCAAGCACCCGGTCACGGGCCGGCCCTCGCTCTACATCAGTCCGATCTACAACGACGAGATCGAGGGGATGGAGCCGGACGAAGCGCGCCACCTGCTGGACGAACTCACCGAGTTCGCCGCGCAACCTCGTTTCGTCTATCGCCATCGCTGGGAGCCGGATGACGTGGTGATGTGGGACAACCGCTGCACCATGCACCAGGTCACACCGTTCGACCCGCGCGAGCGGCGCGTCATGCACCGCACCACGATCGTCGGCACCGAGGCGGTCATGGCGGCCTGAGATCCATCATGTCCGGCGCCGCACCGCTGCTCGTCGAGCACCCGCACCCGAATCCGGCCTGGCTCGCCCGGTTGACCGAGGACATCCTCGAACCGGATCTGCCGATCATCGACCCGCATCATCATCTGTGGGACAGGCCTGGGAGCCGCTACTACCTTGATGAGCTGCTGGCCGACACCCGGTCCGGCCACAACGTCGTGGCGACCGTGTTCCTGCAATGCTTCTGGGCCTATCGCACGACGGGGCCGGAGGAACTGCGCCCAGTTGGGGAGACCGAGTTCGTGGCTTCCGTCGTGCAGGAGGCTGAGCGGCGCAAATCGCGAGTGCGCGCGTGCGCGGGCATCGTCGGCTATGCCGATCTGCGGCTCGGCGATCGGGCTGACGCGGTATTGGAAGCGCATCTCGCGGCGGGGGGCGGGCGGTTTCGCGGCATCCGCCACATCGCCGCGCGCCACCCCGACTTGTTGGGAAGCATCACCACGGCCCCGCCGCTCGGGCTGATGGGCGAGGCGTCGTTCCGCGCGGGCTTCGCGCGTCTGGCTGCCCATGGGCTGAGCTTCGACGCATGGCAGTACCACACGCAGCTTGACGAACTGCTCGACCTCGTCCGCCAGTTCCCTAATGTTCCGGTTGTCATCAATCACGTTGGCGGACCGCTCGGCGTCGGCCCGTTCCGGGGCAAGCGCGACGAGGTGTTCGTGGCCTGGCGCGCGTCCATGCGCCAACTTGCCGGTTGCCCCAATGTCAGCGTGAAACTCGGTGGCCTGGCCATGGCGATCAACGGGTTCGACTTCCACCAGCAGGTGCTGCCGCCCTCCTCCGGCGAACTCGCGCAGGCGTGGCGTCCGTGGATGGCCGAGTGCATCGAGGCGTTCGGGGCCGCGCGCTGCATGTTCGAAAGCAACTTCCCGGTGGACAAGGGGATGTGCAGCTATCCGGTGTTGTGGAACGCCTTCAAGCGTATCGCCGCCGGTGCATCCGATGACGAGAAGCGCGCCTTGTTCCACGACACAGCGGCACGGTTCTACCGAATCGAGACCGCGCGATGACCCCCATCACGCGCCGCGCAACGCTCGGCGCGCTGGCGGCCGCGCCGCTCGCCCGGCCGGCGCTGGTCCGGGCGCAGACCGTCTCC
>DATFDN010000410.1:0-8242 GCA_035252035.1 Acetobacteraceae bacterium
AGGGCGGCGGCGGGCGCCCGGACCTCGCCCAGGCGGGCGGCCCGGATGGCGGACGCGCCGACGCCGCGCTAGAGGCGGTGCGCGGGTTGCTGGCACCACAAGACTGACTGTCCTTATTGATCGTGCCTGGCCCCGTACACCTCTCCCGCTCGCGGGAGAGGTCGCCGCGCTTGCGCGGCGGGTGAGGGTGAGGCGGGCAAATCCCTCACCCGGCTCGCTCCGCTCCCCGACCTCTCCCGCAAGCGGGAGAGGTGCAGCGTAATACCAGCGGCCGGAGAGACTGACCTATCCCTCGTCATTCTCGCGAAAGCGGGAATCCAGGGGAACCCGCGCGGAACTTGGCGCGCTGGCCTGGATGCTCGCTTTCGCGGGCATGACGGCATGGGTCAGAAGCAATGGCGCCTGGTATAAGTCCGTCAGCGATCACGTCACTTTCTTATTCGATCGACCATACGCTTCATCGGGAGCGAAGCAACTCAAGCAGCAGGCGACTCACCGCCTCGGGCTGCTCCTGTTGCACCCAGTGTCCCGCGCCCTCGATCAAATGGCACCCCAACATGTTCGTGCAGACATTGTCGCGCATGGCCTCCAGGTCGCCGGGCTTCTGATAGGTGCCCCAGTCGCTCTTCCCGGATATGAAGCATGACGGCACGTCGATCGTGCGGCCCGAGAAGACTTCCAGCTCCGGCGTGAACGCGCCGCTCGTGCGGCAGCGGTACCATTGCAGCCCCCCCTGGAAGCCGGTCCGTTCGTATTCCGCGCTGTAGACGCGCAACTCGTCCTCGGGCAGCCATCGGCAGGCTGCGATCTCGGCCGGGGAGGGCATGAAAGGGGCCACCGTCTCCGCCATGCCCTTGTCCCGCTCCATGATGTAATAGGTGGGCAGCTTGGCCAGCTCGCTCGCCGTCCATGCTTTGAGCGGGAAGGGCCGGTTGCCGGGCCAATCCGCGCTTTTGTAGTGGAAATAGGCACGCAGGAAATCGTGCACGCCCTGCTTGGCGTGCCACATGTTCCCGTTCGCCTCGCGCGTCGAATAGTACCAGTGATAATGTTTGCGCGGCGGGTCGAGCGCGGCCAGGTCGGCGTGGATGTCGGACGGGATGGGGGGCGCCTGCCCCAGCGTGGGCGGTCCCCCGAACGGCGCGCTCATCAGCGCCATCGAGCGGAACACGTCGGGACGGATCAGCGCGCACCAGGCCGCGACGGAGGCGCCGAAATCGTGTCCGAAGACGCCCGCAACCGAGCGGTACCCGAGCGCCGCGACCAAGCCCAGAGTGTCTCGCACCAGGTTCAGCAGGCGAAACGAGCCGAGATCGCCGTCATAGTCGCCGTCCCAGCCCGTGGTCCGCCCATAGCCCCGCTGGTCCGGAGCGATCACATGGTACCCTGCCTCGGCCAGCGCCGGCACCACCTTGCGCCAGCTATAGGCGATCTCCGGAAAGCCATGAAGCAGCACGACGCAAGGCCGGTCCTTGTCTTCGAAGCCCGCCTCCAGCACGTGCATCGTCAGGCCGTTGATGTTAGGAATGAAGCGGGAGCGGATGCCGGGCGGGAGGATGGTCTCGGGCAGGGGGGCCGGTGTGGTCACGGTCGTCTCCAAGTTCGTTTTGGCTCCGGACCGGAGCTGGACGGATGGCTAGAATATAGCCATAATTAATCTATGAGCACCTATAGCGTAGCCGAAGCCAAGAACCAGCTTTCCAATCTGATTGATCGCGCCCTTTCCGGGGAAGGCGTGATCATTACCCGCCATGGCCGCCCTGTCGTGGAGCTGAGACCGGTTCAGGCGCCCCCTCGCCCTGTCTCGGCCAGTGATCTGGATTGGCTCGCGGCGCATCGGGTCGGCACCGAACCAGTTCATCCAGATGCTGGCGAGCTCGTCAGCCAGATGCGGGATGAAGATGACGACCGGTGACAGCCTATCTGGACGCGAGCGTGCTCGTCGCATTGTTCATCAAGGACGCGCTGACCGCGCAAGCGGATGCGTTCCTGCGTGCGAAGGCGCCCTTGTTGGTCGTCAGTGATTTTGCCGCAGCGGAGTGTGTCTCCGCGATCGGACGGCGGGTGCGGATAGGGAAACTCACGGTCGATGAGGCACGGACGGCCTTTGTGTCCCTGGACGTTTGGGCCACTCGCGCAACGCAGTATGTGGAAGTGGTTCCTGGGGATGTGCGAGCGGCCGATGGATACTTGCGCCGACTGGACCTGACGCTCAGAACGCCGGATGCGCTCAACATTGCCATCGCTCAGCGTATTGGCGCGACGCTGGCTACATTCGACAAAAGAATGGCTGCCAGCGCGCGTGCCCTCGGAACAGATCTGGCGCTTCTCTAGACGCCCGGACGCCTCCGGGCCACTGTGATGACCGATCCTGGCCAAGGAAGCCCCGGATGCCCCTGAAGCGCATGGTGCTGGAGATCGGCATGGGAACCGACATTCACGGCGCCGATCCCACCAAGGCTGCCATCCGCGCGCTGCGCGACGCGCTGTGGCACAACAACCTCACCGTCGCCGAGGCGGCCGGGCTGCCGGTGGATTCGATGCGGGTGGAGGTCGTGATCGGCGTTCCGCATCCCGAGCGCGTGGACAAGGAGTCGGTGCGCGCCGTGTTGCCGCACGGCACCGGAACCGTGCGCGTGGTCGAGGGCGGGCTTGAGATTCCCAACGAGGCCGGAACGGACTCCACCATGATCGCCCATGCCGCCGCGATCGTGCGGCTCGACATGTCGGACAGCGCGCCATGAGGCGCGTCATCCTGGAACTCGGCGCCGGCAACGACCTGCACGGCGGCGACTACACCAAGGCCGCGGTGCGCGCGGTGCAGGACGCCATCCACCACAGCTCGCTCACCCTGATCCGCACGCTCGGGCTCGACGCCCGCGCCATGCAGGTGGAGGTGACGATCGGCGTGCAGCGTCCCGAGCGCGTGGACCAGGCCGCCGTAAGGGCGGCGCTTCCGCATGGCACGGTGACGGTGCGGGTCGTGAAGGGCGGGCTTGACGTGGCGCACGAAGGCGAAGGTGATGTCGCGGTGATCGCCAGCGCCGCTGTCGCGGTGCGGCTCGACCTGCCGCGAGCCTCGAAGAGCTAGATGATCCGGAGGGCACTCATGCCACACGCCTTCACCACGCGGGACCAACCCTATCGCGAGGCGCTCCAGGCGCGGCTGTTCACGCCGGAAGGAACTGGCCCGTTCCCCGCCGTCATCGATATTCATGGCGGGGCCTGGTGCGGGGGCGACCTGAACGACGGACAAGCCCGCAACGAGGCCCTGGCCGGCGCGGGCTTCTTCGTTGCCGCGATCAACTTCCGCCATGGCGCGGATGGCTACCCGACCTCGCTCGCGGACATCAACTACGCCATACGCTGGGTCAAGGCGCACGCCGGCGAGCTTCACGTCCGCCCCGATCGGGTGGGACTGTCCGGGAACTCCAGCGGCGGACACCTCGCCATGCTCGCGGCGATGCGCCCGCGCGATCCGCGCTACGCCGCCATTCCGCTGCCAGCGGGCACGCCACCGGTGGATGCCTCGGTCGGCGCGGTCGCCATGCTGTGGCCGGTCATCAACCCGCTCTCGCGCTACCGCCACGCGCTCCGCGCCCGCGACAGCGCCAATCCGCCCGCCTGGGTCGGCGACATTCCCGAGCGCCATGAGCGCTATTGGCGCGACGAGGCCGCCATGGCCGAGGGCAATCCGATGCTGGCTCTGGAACGCGGGGAGGATGTCGCTCTTCCGCCCGCGCTCTGGATTCAGGGCCGGCCCGAGGACGCGCCGCACGACTACCGCGATCCCGAGTCTTCGTCCCCCGGCAACGAGCCGGAGCGTTTCGTCGCGAACTATCGTCGTGCGGGCGGTTCGATCGAGCTTGTCGATGTTGACCAGGCGACACGCGCGGGCGGGCCGACTCTCGATCACCTAATCGCGTTCTTCCGCCGGCATCTCGCATGAGCAAGCAGCCGACCAAGTACGCCGATCTCGCGGACCCCCAGGCTCGCCCGCGCTACACGGGCATCACGACGTTCTTTCGCGCCCCGTACGCGGAAGACCTTGCCGAGGCCGATATCGGCCTGATCGGCGTCCCGTTCGATGGCGGCGTGACCAACCGATCCGGCGCCCGCCACGGGCCGCGCGCCGTGCGCGAGCAATCGGCGCTGCTGCGCCGGATCAACGCCGCGACCGGCATCGCCCCGTTCGCGCAAGTGCGCGTGCGCGATCTCGGCGACTGCTGGATCGAGCAACCATTCGAACTCGCCGGCGCGCTTGAGGAGATCGCCGCCTTTTACAGGACGGTTGTCGCTTCCAGCGTGACGCCGCTCTCGGTTGGTGGTGATCATTCGATCAGCTTGCCGATCCTGCGCGCGCTCGGCGCCGCGCGGCCGGTCGGAATGATCCACATTGACGCGCATTGCGACACCGGCGACGATTATCTCGGCTCGCGCCTCCACCATGGCGCCCCGTTCCGCCGCGCGGTGGAGGCAGGCGTGCTCGACCCCAAGCGGGTCATCCAGATCGGCATTCGCGGCACCACCAACGATCCGGACATGTGGGGCTTCAGCGAGCGCAGCGGGATGCGCGTGCTAAGCATGGACGAGCTTGACGACAAAGGCTGGCGCCACGCCGCCGAGGAGGCCCGGCGCGTGGCGGGAGAGGGGCCGACCTATCTTTCCTTTGATATCGACAGCATCGACCCCGCCGAGGCACCCGGAACCGGCACGCCCGAGGCTGGTGGCATCCGCGTGCTGCACGCGATCCGGCTGCTGCGCGCGCTGCGCGGCATCGACCTGATCGGCGCCGATCTGGTGGAAGTGTCGCCGCCCTTCGATACCGGCACGATCACCGCCTTTAATGCCGCCTCGATCCTGTTCGAGATCCTCTGCCTCGTCGCCGAGGCGCGGGCGCGGCGCGGATGAGCGCGCCTGCCGAGCAACGCGGCAACTGTGGGCAGCCACGTTGTACGGGCCTATGCCCAAGCCGCTGCGAGGACTGCCAGCGCCTCATGGGCATTTCGGTGCGGGAGAGGGATCAGATCGTTGCGACACTCCAGGGCTTAGGTGCCCGAAGGCAAGGCCGAATACACGGACGGCGCCGGCGCCCCCACGTCTGGAACTCGCCTGCCTAGATAGAAGTCCAGATCGGTGAATCTGCCGTCCACATAGCTGGAGAATGCCTTCCTAGCCGGACCGCTGGCCTCCTCGGCGATCTCTGGACCGCCCGAGACCGCCAGCTGATCGATAACGGCCTCAGCATTGGAGATCCTAGCATTGATAGCTTCCGGAAGAAAGAAACTCTCATTCGAGGCACTGCTCCGGCTTTTGGCATGGCGCGTCGAAATCTCAACTACGTCAAGGCCGCTACGGATCACGTCGGCCGCGCGGGGCAACTGTGCCGCTGTAGCTAGCGACGCAAGCGCTTCGGTGACATAATATACAGCTTCGCCACGCTGGCGCTCCGTGTTGGCCTGGGCGCACTCCCTGGCGCGGTCCAGGTATGCTCGGGCAGGTCTTGTCCGCAATTGCAGGATGTTCTTCGACGGGCTGATCTCGGTCAGCCGTCCCAGAGCCGCCCCGCCGTTTGCGAGCAGCTCGCAATGGATGCCCCTTCTGGCCCGTTCGCTCTCGTCGTCGATAAGCGTAATCCGGTACCGCTTATCATCCGGGGGAAGTGAAATCACGCCAAGGGCGCGGAGCACCGCCAGCCCCTCTCGCACAGGGATGCGCGAGGGCGTGCCTACCAGATATTTCCCGAGTTCGCGCTCAGACAATTTTCCGGGTTTAGCCAATAGCAACGGATCGTCTCGTATAGCCGCCACTTCGAGCGGTGCCCGATCCGTCAGAAATAATTTCCGGAGTTCGTCCACGAGAACGCTGCGCTCTTTCAATGCCTGGATTTCGGCCTCTATTTCTTTGTCGAAGGCTACCGCGTGATTAACTGCTGGCTGGTCTGTCATTACTAAACTCCTTTAGATTCGTCCCCTCGTGAAGCCGGGAACGGCCGACGTGGTATACCATTGGGACTGTAAGTGGTATACCAGCTTCGCCGCGTCAAGCCCGAGGGGCGAGGCCAAGCGGGGCTGTCGCAACCTCTAGCCGCGATTGCTAGGATCGGTGATCTGCGCGACGGCATGAAGCGAGGTCTGCATGGCGCCTTGAATCCAGCCTTGGATTAATCCAAGGTGCTCCCCCGCAAAGCAAATAAGATTTGGACCGCTTGGTGAGAGCCGGTGCGGTCGCAACAGGACTTCCTGATAGCGCGATTGTTGGCCGGGTCTGTACCAGGCGAAGGCACCGCCGCCCGGATTGGTTTCGTGATTCCAGATGCAATGCTCTTGGCAATCAATGAGATCCCGACATCCCGGATGAATGCACTCCAGGCACTCCTCGATGAGCCTGTCCCGCTCATTCGGGGACAACGAGGCGAAGCGGTTAGCGTTGTCGCCCCACATATAAGCTGCCAGGAGAGCGCCCGGTCCTTCGCTCCGTGGAATGCTACGAACCCCGCTAGGGGTTGTGGCGACAAGCCGACGGTGGCGAGGCGACGATCCCCGAATCCCGCTTTCGAAGGTAAACTCGTCGCTATCATCGGTGGTTCGCATTTTAACATTGTCGTTCGGATACCAGACCTGCTGATTCTGTAGGTCGGTATAGGTCACGCCGCCGATTTTCGGACGGGCGAGCCGCTCCCAGAACCGCTTTTTGAAATAGACTGCCGATTTCGAGGCACTGAGGTACGAGATGCTTGCAAGCGCGTACCTCTTGCCTCTGTCGAGTTCCGGCTTGAAGTTCAGCCGCAATACTGCGGAGGCCGGTACGGCGCAGATCACACGGTCATACAGATCTGCCTTTGGCTCGCCTGTCCAACATTGCCACGAAACCTGGACACGCCCCCCGGTCTCGGACTGAAGTGCAAGCTCACTAACGCGGCAGTTCAGGTGCAGTTGGACGCGACTATCCTCCTCTTGCAGGTGCTTGTTGAAAGCGTCGGTCAGCCGCTGAAATCCGCCAATAACCGTCCATTTCTCCTTGGCGGAAAGGGCCGTCGCCTCCCGCAGGAAGTGGGCCATGGAGATGTGTTCCAGCCAAACCAATCCCAGTAAACGCCCGCATGTTTCCCAGAGGAAGTCCGCCGCGCGGGCGAGGTCTGACCTTGAAGGCTCCCTCCCTCCTCCGATCAAAGTCAGTCTGTTCCGTAGAAAGACCTCAAAACCTTGCCGGACTGTCAGGCCTTCCATGACGCGCCCCCATGTGGAGTAAGGGGCGTTCAGAAAAATTTCCCACGGACGAGGTAAGGCAGCCTCCTTCTCTCCGCGTTCCGAGTATAGCAGCCCCTGTAGTCTTAACGGGTCTAATCCTAGAAGTTCCTCAGAAAAGTTATCTTCAAGTACCGAAAGCGCCGGCGAGTCTTTATTTCCCCACAAAATTCTGTCGAACACCTCCTGCAACGGGTTCGGAAACTGTGCTGCAAACAGTTCCTTGATGAACCTCGTTGCAGTGGCTTCCGACATAGTATTGTCTAAGTTACGCTTCTCTGAATTGTCGAAATCGGATATGTGGAACGAATGGGTTGTGATGAAGGAGCCTTCGTGGATGTTAAAACGCTTTAAATAGTAACGAGTAAGGTAGTGGTAGGAGGGAATGCGCATTGGACCCATTTCAGCATAGTCCCAGTACAACGGATTATCACCCTCCTTCTTGAAGTACTTAGTTCGAATTCTTCCCCCAACTTTGTCAGAACTTTCGAACAGATCGATCTTCTCCGGGCGGCCATGCTCCTTAGCAATAAGAGAAAGCTCGTAGGCGGCCACCAGACCTGAAATACCGCCTCCGATTATGCAGACTCTTTTCGGAATGAGACTTGGATCCTGTAGCCCGCGAACCGGAGATCTGTATCCGAAAACTCGTCTCGGAGCCTCCAATTCCAAATAGCTGTCGGGAATCAAGGCCCCCTGCTGCGTGAGTTCCTCAATTTGACGATAAACGTCTTTAATGCCTTGTCGGAATGGATTATCTTTGAGGCTCCCGAGGGGAAACGTATCTTCTCGCTCCGTCATACCTAGACGCTCCCTCATCTCTGCCGCGACGGCCGAATACCGTAACGCGATCTCATTACTGTCACGCTCACAATATTTGGAGCCGAAGGCCGTCCGGTGGACACAGGGTGACGACAGACGCTCCTGAAACGTAAAGGCCCATTATGCCCATCATCGACCTGCCCACCGCGATCCAGCCCGGCCATTTCCGCTAG
>DATFDN010000411.1:0-12077 GCA_035252035.1 Acetobacteraceae bacterium
CGCCTCCGATTCCGCGCAACAGGCGCTGGCGGCACGCCTCGCCCTGGCGCTCGGGATGCCCGACACGGCGGTATCGATCGCGCGGCGCATGGGCGTGCAAGGGCTCGCGCTGCCGGTGTCCGGCTGGCCGGAGCCGGTCAGCGCGCCGGCCGGGCCGCTCGATCCGGCGATCACCTTGGCGCTGATCCGCCAAGAGAGCAGCTTCGATGGCGGGGCTGTCAGCAACGCCGGCGCGCGCGGGTTGATGCAGGTGATGCCGGCCACGGCTACGGCCGAGGCGCGGCGGGCCGGGGGCAGCGTGACCGAGGCGGAGCTCACCGGCGATCCGGCCCGGAACATGGCGCTGGGCTCGGCCTACATGCGCGGCCTCCTGGCCTCCTTCGGCGGCTCCCTGCCTCTGGCCGTGGCCGCCTACAACGCCGGCCCGCGCCGCGTCGAACAGTGGCTGCGCGACAATGGCGACCCGAGGACCGGGCAGGTCGATATGCTGGACTGGATCGAACTGGTCCCGTTCGATGAGACGCGCAATTACGTGCAGCGCGTGCTGGAGAACGTGGTCGTCTACCAGGCCCGGCTTGGCGAAGGTTCCGCGGGCACGATGACCGCGCAATGGATGCGCTAGGGTGGCGCTCCTCCCTGAGCGGGATTGGAAAGGCGTCGTTTGTTTTACTAGGGTCGTTTGTTTTACTGGGGATGGCTGCTGTCGCATTCCTGTGCTAGAGGAGCGTGAAATCGCCAGACCGAACTGATGTGAATGCGAGTGAAGTGGGTGCTTACCCAAGAGCAGGTGAACCTGTCCTCCTGGCGGCGGCCGGCGCTTGCTTCCCGTCGCTGGAGCAAGCGGCACCTGTGCGGGCTCGCGGCGCTCGGCGTGGCACTCGTTGCTGGCGGGTGGTTGGCGATCTCTGCCCGCAACCCGCAGGCGGACCTGAAGGCGCAGTATCGTCCGCCGGTGTCGATTCCGTTCCCGTCCGAAAACCCCTTCACCATTGCGAAGGCGAATCTCGGGCGCGCCCTGTTCTTCGACACGCGCCTGTCCGGCTCCCAGACGATGTCCTGCGCGAGCTGTCATCAGCCGGGGCTGGGCTGGAGTGATGGGCGTCCCCGGCCGGTCGATGATGACGGCCAGCCGATGGCGATGCGCACGCCAACGCTGATCGACGATGCCTGGACGCCGCTTCTTGGCTGGGACGGGAAGTTCGCTGACATCGAAGCGGTGACACGCACCGTCCTTCGATACGGCGGGACCATGAATCTCGACGAGGAGATCGCGTTGAAACGCATCGCGGCCGACCCCGAGTATGCGCGCGCCTTCGCCGAAGCCTTTCCTGACCACCGGATCTCCGGCCGCAACCTGGCCGCGGCGATCGCCACGTTCGAGCGGCTGATCGTCACCAAGGGCGATGCTCCCTTCGATCGCTGGATCGCGGGCGAGGAGGATGCGATCAGCCCGGCGGCGAAACGCGGCTTTGACCTGTTCAATGGGCGCGCCCGGTGCTCCGCCTGCCATAGCGGTTGGACGTTCACCGACGGCTCATTTCATGATGTCGGGAACCCCATTGCCAATTATATTGGACGTGGTCGATATTTTCCGACATCTCAAAAGCTGAAATATGCCTTCAAGACGCCCACGCTGCGTGGCGTGGCCGAGCGCGGCCCCTATATGCACGATGGCTCGATGCGCACGTTGACCGAGGTGATCGACCTCTACGACCGCGGCGGCATACCGCGCCCGAGCCGGGCCGACGTGATCAAGCCGCTCCACCTCACCCAGGCCGAGAGATCCGACCTGCTCGCGTTCCTGAAAACCCTTTCCGGTCACACGTCCTGGAGCACTGATCCCCCGCTGCCTGTTGAGGGCGATCAGAATTTCGGCAGGGCAGCACCCAGCAGCACGAGTCCGCCGATCAGCAACAAGCCGCCATAGGTTTCGAGAATGGCGCTGCGCCGGGGGAACCGGCCGGCCGAATAAGCGAGGACGCCTCCCGTCAAGAGGCTGGTTAGGCTAAGCAAGGAAATCATTTACCCGCTCACGTTGCAGATTTCCTCCACCATAGCGCATTGCTCGACCCAGCGGGGCTCAATTCCTCTGTTCCTGGGCATTCGACGCATCCATCAAACGAATTTCCGCGTATGCTCCTCCTGTTACCAACCGGAGGTTGTCATGTCCCCGTGTCTCACTGCCAATCGTGCTAGTTTCGTTGGCTCTTTCCTCTTCTTAGTTGCACAAATTCTATATTCGTCACCAGCTATGGCACACGTCAAATGGTTTTGCACTTACGACGTTGCGGCCGCGCCTCAACCCATTCACCTAGTCGTGAACAGCGCCTTCGGTCAACTCACTCTCCTCACCCTTGGCGTCCTCCTCGTAGCGGGGCTCCTTGATCGCACCCCCGTCGGCCTGGCAATGCTTCGTTCGCTGGACCGGCTCACTTGGTTCCTGCGCGACAAGACCGACGTGCTGATCCGGGCCGTGCTGGGCGGCTTCTTCGTGGCACTCTGGTCGCACGGAGGGATCATCCTCACTCCGGAGCTGAAAACATCAGCCGCTTGGGTGCCCTGGCTCCAACTCGCCATCGCCGCCGCCATGATCTGGTGCGAGACCCTGGTGCTGGCCGCGCTCGGCATGGCCTTCCTGTATGTCTTCGCGGTCGATGAGTACTGCCTCTTTCACCTGATGGACTATCCCATCTTCCTCGGCTTGGCTGCCTACCTGGCATTGAGCGGCGTGCGCGCCGCCCCGTTCGGCCTCCGCCCCCTCGATGTGCTCCGTTATGCCACGGCGATCACGCTGATGTGGGCCTCGGTCGAGAAGTGGGCCTATCCGCAGTGGACCTACCCGCTGCTGGCGACCCATCCGGAGATGACGTTCGGCTTCACGCCGGAGTTCTACATGCGGGCTGCCGGACTCGTTGAGTTTGCCCTGGCCTTCACCCTGGCCTGCGGTCCGCTCATGCGGCGCACCTCGGCGATCATCCTCGCCGCCATGTTCATCAGTGCGGTCTTTGAATTCGGCAAGGTGGACGCGCTTGGTCATTCCCCGATCATCGTCGTCCTGTTTACAATCCTGGCCGATGATGCGATCCCGGCCCCGCGCCGGTCGCTGATCACAGCTCCGGCCTATTTCTGCGCCAGCCTCGCTCTCACCGTGCTCGCCTACTACGGTGTGCATGCCGCGTTCTTCCGCGCGGCGATCGGGTAAGGTTGGGAACGCAGCACCCCACATTGCACCGTACCGACGGCCTGGGCCAGCAATGGACCCAGGCCGGAGGCGGGAACCGGCCTGCCAAGCAGGAATCCCTGCACATCCTGGCAGCCCTCGGCATGAAGGATCGCAAGCTGTCGCTCGTCCTGCACGCCTTCGGCGGTGGTGGGGATTCCCAGGCTCCTGCCAAGCCCTATGATGGCTCGCACGATCGCGCTCGCGCTCTCGTCGTCCGGGATGCCGCGCACGAAGCACTGATCGATCTTGATCCGGTTGAACGAGAAGTTCTGTAGATAGCTCAACGAGCTGTACCCCGTGCCGAAATCGTCGAGCGCGACGGCGATACCCGCTGCCTGGATGCGCTGCAAGGTCTTCAGCGTCGAGTCATTCCGCTCGAGCAGCACCGTTTCCGTCACTTCCAGCTCCAGGCGTTCCGGCGGCAGCCTCTCCGTCTTGAGGACCGATTCCAGTTGATCCAGGAAGCTGCCGGTGCGGAGCTGGACCGGGGAGACATTGATGGCCAGGCGCAAGTGGGGGGGCCAGAAGCTGGCCGTGCGGCACGCCTCGCGCAGCACCCAGTCTCCTATCGCGTTGATCGCCTCGGTGTCTTCCGCCACCGCGATGAACTCGGCGGCGCTGATCAGCCCGCGCGCGGGGTGGCGCCAGCGCAGCAGCGCCTCGAAACCGATAAGGGCCAGCGTCGGCGTGTCGAACACCGGCTGGTAATGCAGTTCGAGCTGGTTGCAAGCGAGCGCCTGATCCAGCTCCAGCTCCATGGTCCGGCGTGCCTGCACTTCGGCTTCCATGGTTGGTTTGAACAGCCGATAGGCGGAACGCCCCGCCAGCTTGGCGCGATAGAGCGCGATGTCGGCATTGCGCATCAGCGTGTCGCGATCGGTTCCGTGATCCGGCGCGACGGCGATGCCGATGCTCGCCCCGATGGCGATGCGGTGGCCATGGATCGTGAATGGCGCGCGGACCAGCTCGATGACCCGCTCGGCATAGGCGGCCGCGTCCGAGACTTGGTGCAGATCAGTGAGCAGGGTGGCGAACTCGTCGCCGCCCAGGCGGGCGATCGTATCAGCCGCGCGCGCGCAGCTCGCCAAGCGCTGCGCGACGGCGTGCAGCAGCCGGTCTCCGACAGGGTGCCCGAGCGTGTCGTTCACCGACTTGAAATGGTCGAGATCGATGAACAGGAGCGCAAAGCGTTTCTGCGTCTCGGCGCTCGCGAAGGCTTCGTCCAGGCGTTCGCTGAACAGCAGCCGGTTGGGCAGGCCGGTCAGGGTATCGTGGCTGGCCATGAACAGGATCTTTTCCCGGCTGCGATACCGCTCGGTCGCATCCTCGTAGGTCGCCACCCAGCCGCCATCGGCCATTGGCTGGTGCGCCACCTCGATGATTCGGCCGTCGAGCAGCGGCATTTGCACGGTGAAGGTGCGCCGCTCCGACAGCATGGCTCGGCGCTCGGCCCAAATCTGCGCGGCCGAGGCGCCCCGCACGCAAAGCATCCTGACCTTCAGGCTGATCAGTTCCTCGGCCGTCATTCCGACGCGTACGGCGTCGTGGGTGAGCCCAAAGATCTCGCAGAAGCGGCGGTTGACGATCTTGAGGCGCCCCTCCGGGTCGAACAGGCACAGACCCTGCGACATGTTCGACAGCGCCGCGTCGAGCCATAGGTTGGATTGCTTGAGCTGCGCCTCCCGGATCTTCCACTCCGTCATGTCGCTACAGAAGGCGACGATGCCGCCCTCGACGGTCACGCTCCAGCCGATCCGCACCGATCGTCCGTCGCGCAACTCCACCACGACTGGCTGAGTGTCCTCGGACGAGCGTGGCAGCCGCAAGGCCGCCCCCTCCTGACCGTCTGACATGGCGCCGCGCAGCAGTGCCGCCACGAAGTCGGGGAAGAAGGCGCCCGGCCGCAGCAGGTGCGCCAGATCCTGGAAGAACTCGAATGTCTGCGAATTGCTGACGACGACGCGGCCTTCGGCATTGACGAGGATCACGCCCTCACGTGAGCTCTCGATGGCGTCGGTCAGCCGTGCCTGGGCCGAGCGGCGCTGCGCCACCTCGCGCGCCATCATCTGGCTGATGCTGTCGCGCATGACGGCCATCGACGCGAGCAGCCGGCCAAGCTCGTCGCCGCTCGCCTTCGGGATTTCTACATCCAGCTCACCGCCGGCAATGCGCTCGGCGACAGAGGACGCCGCGGAGACCGGCCGCATGATGCGGCGGCCGAGGGGCCAGCTCATCAGCAGCGAGAGCGCGATCGCCCCCACGGTCAGAACGGTGGAGAGCCGCGTCTCAGTCTCGATCGCGGCCAGCGCCGCCTGCCGGAACGAAAAGCCGTCGCCCGCGGTGTAATTGACCAGAAGATCGATTTGGTGCGCCGCCGCGTCCGCGTAGCGGTCGAGCGCGGCCCAGTTGGCGTCGGCTTCGTGCCGGCTCCAGCTATCCTGCCACCCGGCGACCGCGCGGCGCACGGCGTTGACCGCCTTGATCGCCCGCTCGGATTGGGCGCGCTCGGCCGCGATCGAAAGGTCATCGTCCAAATCCTTCCGGATCTGGTCGAGCCGGACGTCCAATCTGGCGCGGTGCGCGGGATCGACGACAAGCCGGCGCTCCATCAAGATCGACTTCAAGACGGCGAAATCCGCATTCGCCGCTCGCGCATAATTGATCGACATGAGGGAGCGGTCGTAGATGTCCACGACAAGGGCCGCTGCGCCACGGATCGTGTAGGAGGCGTAGAGACCAAGCGATCCCGTGATCAAGCTCAGCGCCGCGAAGCCGAGGAACAGGCTGAGACGGAGTGAGAGCACCCGCCGCGAGGCCGGCGGCACCTGCCGGGACGCTACGGAGACGGTCGAGTTCGCAGGCTCAACATTGAAAACGCCCGCGACATTCATGGCTCCAGAGCGTCCTATTTAGGTCGTGACGATTTTCAACTTTAACTTGAGTTAGAGGAGAAGTGAAGAGTATGCAACCTCAACTGCTACAGACTTATCGAGTTGTAAAGATCGCGCGGTCAAGGTACTCGCAAAGTCTACTATAGGTTGCAAACCGATGCTGCTCCCCGGACTCAATTCTCGCACTTTCGTGAGGTGCGCAAGCGTTATGAGTGTTGCGGTCGCGTTACTAGGTACGATGCTCATTCTTATAAACCCTCATCCAACGGGAGCTAGCATCGCAATTTCACAACGCAACCGCCAGTTTAATCCTGGTACGCTTTCTATCCGGTCCGGAGATGTTGTCACGGTTGTGAACGACGACGGGGACTTGCACCACCACGCCTACGTGTCGAGTCCGGACTTCAAGTTCGACAGCGGCGACCAGGCGCCCAACAGCCGCACCGACATCGTCTTCTCCACCCCAGGGCACTTCCTGGTGCTCTGCGGCATCCATCCCAAGATGCGGCTCGCGGTCACGGTCAAGTAGGGCCGCGGCAGCCACGTCGCGAGCGTCAATTCACCGTGCCAGCGACCGGGCTTCGAACCCTGCCCGCTCTCCGGATTTCTGCCTGTGCCGAAAGAAGGACGCGCAAGGAGTTCGACATGGCTGCCGTCGCAACCACCGACCCTGAGACCATTCGCCGCTGGGCCGAATCGAAGGGCGGCAAACCCGGCGCGGTCGGCAGCACTCACCAGCGCGGAGATGTCGGTATCATCCGCATAATGTTCCCAGGCAACCCGCAATCCGAGCACCAGAGCCTCGTCGAGATCTCCTGGAAGGAATTCTTCGACCAGTTCGAGGCGAGCCAACTGGCCCTGCTCTACGAAGAAGACAGCCTGTTCAGCAAGATCGTCGGCCGCGACACGGTCGAACGCCGCGGGCACGGGGAGCACGCGAGCCGCCATCACGCGGGTTCGGTATCCCATGGGCGGCATGGCGGAAAGAAGGCCTAGCCGCCCATGGGACCGATCACACCGACAGCGTCGCCGCCGCCGCGTGCGGGATGTGGCGCTCCAAGGGTGCGGGATTGATGACGGTGATACGTCCAGGCTCAAGGGAGATGGCCCCCTGCTCCTGCCACTCCCGGAGCTTCTTGTTGACCGTCTCGCGGGCCGCCCCCACGATCTCGCCAAGGGCGCGCTGGGTGATGTCCAAGCGGCGTCCCGGCCGCGCGCTGGACAGATCCAGGATAACCGAGGCGAGGCGCGCGGACGTGTCGTGGAACAGCATCAAATCGAGCAGCCGATCGGTCGAGCGCAACCGCTCACACAAAAGCACGATGATCCGCAGCGCGAGACCATCGTCCTCCTTGAGGAGGCGGAGCAGATCGCGCCGCCCCACGACCAGCAGCCGACCATTGGTTTCGGCGATGGCGTCCGCGGTGCGCGGACCGCCATCCAGCAGCGCGATCTCGCCGAAGACCTCGCCGGACCGGAACAGCTTGATCACCTGGTCGCGGCCATCGGCGCTCGGCAGGACGACGCGCACCTCGCCGGCGATGATGGCGAGCATACTGGCGCCCGGATCATCGCGCCGGAACAGCACCTCCCCCGCCCGCATGGGCCGCTCATGCATCTGCGCCGCGAGGGCCTCGAAATCGCGCGCGTGCAACCCCTTGAAAAAAGGCACCTTGGACAGGAGCCGCGCCCTTTCCGACAGGGCGGTTTCCTTGACTTCGCCGTTCATGGCCGGACCTTTCCGAGCGGCTGGCACCCTTGCCTTAGGTCACGGCAAGGGAGCAGGCCAATGATGGATGCGCCCATAGCGCATCCAGCCCAAAACTCATGCTCACACAACGTTGAGTAGTACAATCAGATGAGGCGTTGAATTTCGTCTTGCGTCTTAGTTCAACTTCCCGACTGCGCGGACTTTAGCGCCTCGACCTCCTTCTGCAAGGCCCGGATCTGCTCGAACCGCTTCGTGGCGTCGCGCATGATGGCCGCGATCCCCTCCATGCGCCCGGAAGCGTCGCGCAGGGGAAGGATGGTGAACTCCACCGACAGGCGCCCGCCGTCCTTGCGCAACGCGGGCACCGACAGGATCTCCCCCGCGCCGTAGCGCGACTGCCCGGTGCGCATGGTTTCATGGAAGCCCGCCCAGTGGCGGGCGCGGAGGCGGTCGGGGATGATGAGGTCGAGCGACTGGCCCTGAGCTTCCTCGGCGGGGAACCCGAACAGGCGCTCGGCGCCATGGTTCCAGAACTGGATCAGCCCGGCCGCGTCGGCAACGATCAGCGCGTCCGGCATGTCCTGGAGAAGCACCTGGGCCAGGCGGTCGGGATCGAAGCTCATGAGCCACCTCGCCGCAGTGCCATGGCATAGCGGCAGGGCGGCACCTGGAAGGTGATGACGCCGCGGAACATGTCTCCCTCGAAATGGCCGACCACCGTATTCCGCCCGTAGATCATTTGCAGTCCGCCCTCCGGGCCAATGGTGCCCCGAAAGGGTCCGAATCGCACGGCGCGGCCTTCGACGCGGAAATCGGCGGGATGACGGAACTCGGCGCATTGCGCGCCGGCGCTGTTCAACGCCTTGGCCGTGCCCGCGTACACGCCATCATGGCCATAGGCGGTCGAGGGCGGCGGCCGAGGGAGAGGCTGCGTGCCGACCACGGGCAGCGTGGTGTACGCGGCGGCCAGCTCCGGAGGGCCGCCGCCGGGCGGGAAAGCGTAGACCTCGGTGCAGGCCGCGAGCGCCCAGGGGAGTGCCAGGACGGCGGCCGGCGCCAACATGCGCCGTCGGAGCCGTGTCGTCATTCACGCGAGACATGCGCCTCGCGCGCCGCTGCCGCAACACCCTCCCTTGCCGACAGGGGGCGGGCGCAAGATCATGCGCGCATGACGTGGTCCATCCTCGCCCGCGACCCTGAGTCCGGCGCCCTGGGCGCCGCCGTCGCTTCCCGTTTCTTCGCCGTCGGCGCGATCTGCCCGCATGTGGAGGGCGGTGTCGCGGCCCTGTCCACGCAGGCGCTGGTCAACCCGCTCTATGGCGTGGAGGCGATGCCGAGACTGCGCGCGGGCGATGACCCGCAAGCGGTTCTCGCCGCGCTCACCGCGCCCGATCCCGGCGCGCCGCACCGGCAGCTTCACATTCTTGATGCGGGGGGACGAATCGCGCAGCACACCGGCGCGGCCTGCGTCGCCTGGGCGGGGCATGTCCGGGGCGCGGATGTGTCGGTGGCCGGCAATATGCTGGCCGGCCCGGATGTGGTCGCGCGCACCCTGGACTCCTTCCTCGCCGCGCGCGGGAGCCTCGCCGAGCGGCTGCTCGCCGCGATGGAGGCGGGCGAGGCGGCGGGCGGCGACAGGCGCGGCAAGCAATCGGCCGCCCTGAAGATTTGCACGCGCGATCCCTACCCCGATCTCGACATCCGCGCCGACGACCATCCCGACCCACTGGCCGAGCTGCGGCGGCTGTACCGGGTGAGCCAGGAGCGGTTCGCCGCCTTCCGCCGCCTGTTGCCCGGCGCCGACAGCCGCTGGGGCGTGCATGACCGCGCGGTGATCGACGCGATCATCGCCCGCGAATCCCGTCCGCCGGGCGCGGTCTGACACGATCAACCATGGAGAGCGTGATGCGACGCTTCGCCTTCGCCCTTGCCTGCGCGCTGGCCCTGCTGCCCGGCCTGAGCGCGTCCGCGCAGGAAAGGACGCTGCGCATCGGCCTGCGCGAAGACCCCGACCTCCTCGACCCGACCCTGGGTTCGAGCTATGTCGGGCGCATCGTCTTCGCGGGCCTGTGCGACAAGCTGTTCGACATCTCGCCCAAGCTCGAAATCGTGCCGCAGCTCGCCACCGGCTACGAATACGCCGATCCGACGCATCTTGTGATCCATTTGCGCCAGGGGGTGAAATTCCACGACGGGGAGCCCGTGGACGCGGAGGCGGTGAAGTTCACGCTGACGCGCGACCTGGAGGCCAAGGGAAGTATGCGGCGCAGCGAGATCAGCTCGATCGCCAGCGTTGACGTGCTCGATCCGCTCACCGTGCGACTCAATCTGAAGGCGCCGGACGCGCCGCTGCTGGCACAGCTCGCCGACCGCTCCGGCATCGTGCTGCCGCCGAAGGCCGTTCAGGAGGCGGGCGACAAGTTCGGCCTGCACCCGGTCTGCTCCGGCCCGTTCAGCTTCGTCGAGCGCGTGCCGCAGGACCGCATCGTGCTGCAACGCTTCCCAGGGTACTGGAACGCGGGCGCGATCCACTTCGACCGCGTGGTGTACATGCCGAACCCCAATCCATCGATTCGGCTGGCCAATTTGCGGGCCGGGGCGCTCGACTTGGTGGAATACATCGTACCGACCGACATCGCCGCGGTGCGCGCCGACTCCAAGCTCAAGCTCGCGATCGGCGACAGCCTGTTCTATCAGGGAACTACGTTCAACCTCGGCAATGGCCCGCAGTCCAACACGCCCGCTGGGCGGAACGCACTGGTCCGCCACGCCTTCGAGCTGTCGCTCGATCGCGAGGCGATCATCCAGGTCGTCTATGACGGACTCTACACCCCCGTTGCCCAGGCGAACTCGCCAAGCTCGCCCTATTACATCCCCTCGATCCAGCCGCCGCCGCGCGACATCGCGAAGGCCAAGGCGCTGCTGGCGCAGGCGGGGGTGAAGCCGCCGGTGCCGGTCTCCCTGATCGTGGCCAACAGCGCCGACACCCAGCAAGTGGGCGAAGTGATGCAGGCCATGGCGCGCGAGGCCGGATTCGAGGTCAAGATCACCGCGATGGAGTTCGCCTCCTCGCTCCAGGCCGCCTACGCGGGACGGTTCGAGGCGCTGAACATCGGCTGGTCCGGGCGCGTCGATCCGGACGGCAACATGTACCAGTTCCTGCACACGGGCGGAACGTTCAATTACGGCCACTACAGCAACCCGGAGATGGACAAGCTGCTGGACGCGGAGCGCCAGACCAACGACGCCGGGCAGCGCAAGGCGCTCATCGCCAAGATCTGGGAGCGGGAGCGGCAGGATCTCCCGCTGATCTACCTTTACAACCCGAAGAACAGTGTCGGGATGAAGAAGAGCCTGGAGGGATTCGCGCAGGTGCCGGACGGCATCATCCGCCTGCAAGGGATGCGGTTCGGGCCGTAGTCGAGATCAGCGCGCGCGCGCGAACCGGTCCAGGCGAAACGGCTTTGGATCGACCACGGGCGTGGCGCCCGTCACCAGATCGGCCATCAACCGCCCGGCGCCGGGGCCGATGCCGAAGCCGTGGCCGGAGAATCCGGTCGCGATGAAGAAGCCGGGAATGCGCTGGACCTCGTCGATCACCGGCACCGCGTCCGGCGTGACATCCATCAGCCCGGCCCAGGATTCAGCGACCTCCATTCCGGCGAAGACCGGGAAGGCGCGGGACAGGACGGCGCGCGCCTCGGCCAGGATCGCCTGTTTCGGCGTCGGGTCGAGCACGCGCACGGCCTCGAACGGCGTTGCCTGATCCAGCGACCAGCGGCGGGCGGTCCGCAGTTCCGCCCAGGTGCGCCCGCCGATACGCAGCCGGATTTCGTGGCGGCTGGCCAGCAAACGAGGGAAAAAATCGAATAGGAGGCGGAAATGATCCGGCGTGATCTCGGCCGTGTTGGCATTCCTCCGCGCGATCGAGTAGCCGCCGTCGAGGCGCTTGCGGAACGCGAACACCGAGCCGGCAGCGGTGATCTCGGGGCCGCCCGGCAGGGGCTTGGTGCGGAACACCGAGCCAAGCACTTTCAGTTGCGGCAAGTCGAGGCCGGCGTTGCCCGCGAACAGCCGCGACCACGCGCCGCCCGCGAGCACGGCGGCGTCGCAGCGGATTCGGCCGTGCTCGGTGACTACACCTATCAGGCGGCCGTTTTGCAGGTCGATGCCGCGCACGGCGCACTCGGTGAAAACTTTGGCGCCGTGGGCGCGCGCGGCCTCGGCGATGGCGGGAGCGGCGTGCGCTGGC
>DATFDN010000412.1:0-10690 GCA_035252035.1 Acetobacteraceae bacterium
GGTCTGGCGGGGCTGCGCCGCGCCCTCGCCGACCCGGCGCTCGCGCGCTCCCTCGACCTCGGCCCGGCGACCCGCGTGCTGCTGCTCGTCACCGAAGCCCCAACCCCCGCCTGCCTCCAGGAGTAGCCCATGCCCGACAGCGCCGCCGACCTTCTCGCCCAGCTCGTTGCGATTCCCTCCGTCAACCCGGACCTGGTGCCTGGCGCCGACGGCGAGGCCGCCGCGGACCGTCGATCTGCGGGCGCGGCTCCACAAGGAGTTTGCGGTGACGGGGCATGTGCGCAGCGTCGGCAAGCCGCGGCGGCGGCTCGACTTGCGGCGGCTTTCCGGGCGTCCCCGCCATCCGCAGGAAATCAGCACTCAGGGGACGCCGGGTGCCCACGCCGTGCTGGTGCTGGACAACGCGGGCTGGCACCAAGTCGGGAGCAGGCTGAAAATCCCGACAACATCAGCCTCCTGCATCTGCTGCGACCGCATTCTCCCGAGCTGAATCCGAGGGAAAATGTCTGGCAGCATCTGTGAGGGCTACGACGTGCGCGACGAGGACTTGGCCCGCCTGTCCCCACTCGGCTTCGAGCACGTCAACATGCTGGGCCGCTACGCCCTCATCCTGCCGGACACGATCGCCCGCGGCGAGCTCAGGCCGCTGCGTGACCCGATGCTCGCCGGCTACGACGAGGGCTGAATCGGACTTTTGATTCCGCTGCTACCGGAGGCCCCCTTGCGGAGGGGGCCGGGGGGAGGGGTCTAACCGCCGCGGCATTCAGCGCGCGCGCAGCACCGCCAGTCCGCGCTCCAGATCGGCGAGCAGGTCCGCCACGTCCTCCAGCCCGACATGGATGCGTACGGCGGCACCGGGCAAGACTTCCGATCCTGTGGTGCGGGTGATGAAGCCCGTGGTTGGAAGGGCGAGGCTTTCATAGCCGCCCCATGAGGCGCCGATCCCGAACAGCTCCAGGGCCTCGACGAAGCGGTGCGTGTCCTCGGGGCTGAATTCGGGCTGGAAGACCACGCCGAACAGGCTGCACGCCCCGGTGAAGTCGCGCTTCCAAATCTCGTGCCCCGGCGCTCCCGGAAGCGCCGGGTGGAGAACCCGCGCGACCTCCGGCCGCGCCGCGAGCCACGCCGCGACTTCCAATCCCGCCCGCATCTGCGCCTCTAGCCGCACACCCAACGTGCGGATGCCGCGCAAGGTGAGCCAGCAATCATCCGGGCTGGCGTACTGGCCGAGCGCGCTCGCCGTGGCGTGGAGCCGCTTCCAATCGGCCTCCGCGTTCACCGTGATGCCGCCGATCAGCACGTCGGAATGTCCGGCCGGGTACTTGGTGAGCGCCTGGATCGAGACATCGACCCCGTGTCGGAACGGCTGGAAGAAGTGGATGCCCCACGTGTTGTCCATCAGCACCTTGGCCCCGCGCGCGTGGGCGGCGCGGGCCAGCGCGGGGACATCCTGCACCTCGAAGGTGTGGCTGCCGGGACTTTCGGTGTAGACCACCGTCGTGTTGGACCGCATCAGCTCGGCCAGGCCCGCCTCGTCGATGCATGGGTCGTAGAATGTCGTCTCGATCCCAAGCCGCGGCAGCACGGTCGTCGCGAACGTGCGCGCCGGCCCATAGGCGCTGTCCGGCATCAGGCAGTGCTCTCCAGCGTTGAGGAACGCGAGCAGCGGCACGGTCACGGCGGCAAGGCCGGAGCCGACGAGCTGGCACCGCGTGCCGCCTTCGATCTCGGCGACGGCGTTCTCCAGCGCCCAATGCGTCTCGCTGCCGCCCAATCCGTAGCCGAGCACCTGTTGGCCGCGCTTGCCGGCCACCGCCTTGCGCTCGGCCATGGTGGGGTAGAGCACGGTCGAGCCGCGCAGCAGCGGCGGATTGACGAATCCATGCACCCGCTTGCCAGCCCGCCCGACATGCGAAAGGCGTGTGCGGAATCCCTCGGTCTTCTTGTCGGCCATGGACTCAGCCCGCCTCCATGCCCGTTGCGACGGGGGTGTCTGGGCGCCCGCCCCATTCGGTCCAGGAACCGTCATAGACCGCTCCCTCTGGCAGACCCGCGAGCCGCAATCCGAGCGTGAGGATGCAGGCGGTCACGCCGCTGCCGCAGCTCGTCACCGCCGCCCGGCTTCCATTCGCTCCGGCCTGGGCGAACCGGGCACGCAGGGCCGCTGGCTCCCGGAATGTGCCGTCGGGATTGAGCAGGTCGGTGTAGGGCAGGCTGCGCGAGCCGGGGATGTGGCCGCTGCGCATCCCCGCGCGCGGCTCCGGCTGCTCGCCGCTGAAGCGGCCGGCGGCGCGGGCATCGAGAACCAGATCCGCCTGAGTCCGCACGTTCTCGATCACGTCGCCAATGCCCCGCACGCGGGCGGCGCGAAAATCGGGGCGGAACGCGGCTTGGGTGGGTGGCGCGGGCTCGCCGCGCTCCAGAGGGCGGCCCTCCCGCACCCATTTCGGCAGGCCCCCATCCAGCACCGCCGCGTCGTCATGCCCGAACAGGCCCATCAGCCACCACCCGCGCGCCGCTGAGGCAAGGCCCTTCTGGTCGTAGAACACCACCCGCGTCGCGTTGGAGACGCCGAGCGCGCCGATCAGCTTGGCGAAGCGGCCGGGGGAGGGGACCATGTGCGGCAGGTCCGTGTCGGGATCGGCGAAAACGTCGATGTCGAAGTAGCGCGCCCCAGGGATATGCCCGGACAGGAACTCGGCGCGGCCGTCCTTGGGCTCGTTGGGCAGGTACTTGGTCGCGTCGAGCACGACCAGATCCGGGCTGCCGAGCTGCCCCGCGAGCCATTCCGTGCTGACCAATGGCTGCATGACGCTCCTCCTATTCCGCGGGTGCCACGATGATGCGGCGGTTCTGCCGGCCCTTGTTCTCGATCTTCAGCACCCGCACCGGCCCGATCTCCGCCGTGGAGGCGACATGGGTGCCGCCGCAGGGCTGAAGATCGACCGGCGGATCGTCCGCCCCGATGCGCACCAGCCTGATCCGTCCCGCCCCGCGCGGCGGCTTGACCGAGAGCGTGCGCACAAGGCCCGGATTGGCGTCGAGGGCGGCCTCGTCGATCCATTCGTCGCTCACCGGATGGTCGGCGGCGATCAGCGCATTCAACGCCGCCTCGATCGCCTCCTTCTCCGGTGGGCTCGGCAGGTCGAAATCAAGGCGCGACCGCTCAAGCCCGACGGCGCCGCCCGTCACGGCCGCCTCGCGCAGCAACGCGCTGAGCAAATGGAGCGAGGTATGCGCCCGCATGAGCCGGTGCCGCCGCTCCCAATCGATCTCGCCCGCCACGTCAGCCCCCACGGGAGGCGCCACCGACTCGGGCGCGAGGACGTGCAGGATGGTCTCTCCCTCGCCCTTGAGCGTGTCGGCGACGCGCGCCTCGCCGCCACCCCAACGCAGCAGGCCCACGTCGCCCGGCTGCCCGCCTGACCGGGCATAGAAAACGGTGCGGTCGAGCACCACGCCCTCTGGCCGGCTGGCGAGCACGCGCGCCCGCATCGCGCCCAGGCGTGGATCGGACAGGAACAAGCGCTCGGTCATGCCGCGCCCCACGCCGAGCGCACCCACTCCCGCCGCGCCTGGAACCAGAGCAGGGCGATGGCGGCGACGGAGTTCGCGATGTGGCCCTCCAACGCCGCGTCGATCGCGCGTCGCGCCGGCCAGGCGCGCAAGCGTATGTCCTCGTCCTCGTGCGCCAGGCCGGCATGGCCGCACAAGCCGGACGAATCCGCCTCCGGCGCCGCGATCTCGCCGACGAAGAGCGCGCACAGCTCGTCGGCGCCGCCCGGCGTCAGCAGGACGTCGCTGATCTTGATGAGCCGCCCTGCGCGCAACCCCATCTCCTCCTGAACCTCGCGGCGGATCGTCGCCTCGGGCGGCTCCGCGCCGTCGCACAACCCCGCCGGGAGCTCGGTCAGGATCGGGTCGAGTCCCGCCGCCAGCGCGGGCAGGCGGAATTGCTCGATCAGGATGACGACATCCTTCACGGGATCATAGGGCAGCATCGCGGCGGCCCGGCCGCGGCGCCAAAGCTCCCACGTCCTGACGCCGGATAGCGCGCCATCGAAGCGGCGATGGCGGAACCGGACCCGATCGAGCGGGAACCGTCCGTCCCACACGCGGTCATCGCTGATGATGTCGAGATCGGGATGGTCCGGCAGGGCAGGGGGCGGAGGGCGGCTCATGCGCATAGGATAGGGCGCCGGGCTCCGCTCGCCCACCCTTGTGGCGTGATCGTCGAAGGCGGAACCGCAACTTCACCTCTCCCGCTCGCGGGAGAGGTACATCGCGCGCAGGCGGAATTTGGAGCCTCGACCTGATCCGAAAACGTTCAGGTCTCCGCGTTGACCCCGAGCAGCCGGCGCAGCCGGGCCGCTCCGGCCACGCCCTTCAGTGCTTCCCGCCAGCTCGCCTCCGCCACGCGCTGATGCGCGAGAACCGCCTCGTCGGCGCTCGTGACCATGGCGACGCCGGTCGGGCGGCCCAAATGCGTGTCGGCGCGGAAGGGATTGATCGCCAGCGACACGCGATCGCGCGCGCGCAGCACGCTGAAGTGGGAGCTGGGCTCCGGCCCGGACAACAGCCCGAATTGCAGCCCCATCGGCTCGGCTTCCATCAGCTCGGCCATCCGCCGCACCTCGACCTCGGCGATCTGGCGGCAGCGCAGCCGTGTCGCCTCCGAAACCGGCAATCCCTCGGCGATGCCGGATTCGAGCAACCGGCGCACGGCGGAGAGCGAGACCATGCAGATGATGCTGGGGCGGCGAGAGGCATACATGCGCTTGCGCGCGGCGAGCGTCCCGAGGATCTGCTCGGACGCGGCGAGCAAGGCGGCGCGGTCGGCCCCTGGCTGCTCCGCAGTCTCCTCGAACGCCTGGGTCAGCACCGCGTCGTACACGTCCGAGGTGGTCAGGTAACAGAGCGGGCCGAACACTTCGAGCACCTGATCGGCCGTCTCTTCCATCTGGCGCAGGCGCTCGAAGTAGGCGATCGGCCGATTGTAATACTCGACGCCGATGCCGAGCAGGGTGAGCGGCGAGAGGTTCAGCAGCTCGGCCAACCGCTTCACGGTGTCGAGCTTGATGACCTCTCCCTTCTCGTACCGGTAGAGCGCCGCGCGCGAGACTCCCAGCCGAGCGGCGATCTCCTCGGCCCGCAGCCCGGATTCCAAGCGGAAGGCCCGGAGTTGCTGACCAATTTCTGTGAACCGCATCGACATGCCAGGCCCTGCCTCGCGCCCCCGAAACCGCGATCGACCCCCGGGAGGCGTCTCAGAAAATAGTGTCCGGGCGGTAAGCTTATGGGGTTCCGCGCCGGATTCTGCAACCCTGATCGTGCAACGGGACTCCTCAACCTTTACCGCGGATTGAAAAATCGGTCAGACCTTCGATCGTCTGGATCAGTCTCGCGTGGTCAAGCTCCCTTCGCCCGAAGCCGCGCGAGGGTCGAACATCTGCCGGACCGCGGACATCGCTGATCCCGGCCCCTGGTCCTGACCCATGCCGTCATGCGCGCGTGCCGTCATGCGCGCGAAAGCGGACGTCCTAAGTTCAAATCTTTCTGATGGGGCCAAATCCGGAAATCCGGATCGAAGCCGCCCCTGATCCCGCGTCCGGCGTGCGGCGCCGGCATGACCCGTCATGCCGGACTACTCCCCTGCGTGCCGCTTCAGCCAGCCAAGCCCGGCATCGGTCTCCCCGGCCGGGCGGTACTCGCAGCCGACCCAGCCGGCGTAGCCGAGTTGTTCCATGCGCCGGAACACGTAATCCCAGCCGATCTCGCCCGTGCCGGGCTCGTTGCGGGCGGGCACGTCGGCGATCTGCACGTGCGCGATCACCGGCATGAACTGCTCCATGCGCTTGGTGATGTCGCCCTCGGCGACCTGGACATGGTACACGTCGAACTGGAGGCCGAGCCGGTCGCGTCCGAGCGCCTCGACGATCGCGGCGCCCTGGGCCTGGGTCTTGAGGAAGTAGCCCGGCATGTCGCGCTGGTTGATCGGCTCGATCGCGATCCGCACCCCGGCCTTGCGCGCCTCCTCTCCGGCCCAGGCGAGATTCGCCGCATAGACCGCGCCCGCCGTCACCTGGTTCACCTCAGGGGGGACAATTCCGGCCATGCAATGGACCAGCTTGCACCCCAGTGCATCGGCGTACTCAAGCGCGCGGTGCAGGCTGTCGCGGAACTCCGCCTGCCGACCCGCCAGCGCGGCGAGGCCGCGCTCGCCCTTGGCCCAGTCGCCGGGCGGCAGGTTGAACAGCACCTGGGCGAGCCCGTTGGCATCGAGCCGGCGGCGGATCTCGGCGGCGGGATGCTCATAGGGAAACAAGAACTCCACGCCTTTGAATCCCGCCCGGGCCGCCCGCTCGAAGCGGTCGAGGAAACCCACCTCGTTGAACATCATCGACAGATTGGCGGCGAAGCGTGGCATGAATGCTCCCCTCAGTCCCAGGGCTATCGCTCCCACGCCTCGTCACGGCCAGGCCAACTTCCGGGCCGAGTCCGGATGAAGGCCCGCCAGCCATGGCGCGAGAGGACGGAACCCGGAAGGCCATCGCGGCGGCCCCCTGGCTCTCGCGTGGAGGCTACAGGCGTGTCCGCGCCTTGACCAGACACCCGCCCGTCCGCCCCGTGGTCCGTGGCCGGGACCAGGAATGGGATCAGCACGCGCGCGACCTCGTCCGGATATTCCTCATGCACGGCGAGCTTTCCCTTGGGCAAAACGCGGGACTGAACGCCCGGGAGCCGGGCGAGCGCCTCCATCTCGGCGCGCGACTTCGATGGTGTCTGAGCGCCATAAGCCAGCAGGATCGGCACGTTCGCGCGATGCGCCAAGGCGAGGAACTCGGGACGGCTCGCGACGCGGTCCAGGCCGCCTGTCACGAATGCGGCGGAGCCGAAGCGCGCACCGGGGGCGTTGATCACGCGATGCTTTTCGGAAAGCCGTTCTCCGGACAGTGCGCGCGGCTCGCTGTACACATGGCCAGCGACCATCATGCGCACCACGAGCGGATTGACATTGGCCCGATAGAGGAGCGGTCCGATCGCGGGCAGCTCGATGGCCCGCCTCATCCGGCCGAATAGCGGGCGGTCGCCGCCGGCCATGGTCGGCAACGGCCCTCGCCAAGTGGGCGCGATGAGGGCAAGCCGGTCAAGGCGGCCCGGATTGTGCGCGGCGTGATGCAGCGCGTATGTCGCGGCGTGCCCAGCCGCCACGACCGCGCGCGCGTCCGGGATCGCCGCCCGCAGCACGTGGTCAAGGAAGCGCGACAGCGCCTCGGGCGTCCACCGGACGTCTGGCCGTCCTCGTTCGCCGAAACCAGGCCAATCAACTGAAACGACACGCGAGACCGAAGCCAGGCGATGCGCCAATGGCCGCATCTCGGCGCGCGTGGAGATCGAACTCAGGGCCGGGAGGAGCAGCACGCCCGGTCCGCGGCCGCACTCATCAACGCCGATCGCGACCGGCTTCCCGTCCCAGGACCATTCGATCGTTCGGGGGTTCGGCATCCTCTCCTTTCCACGAATAGGCGCCCGCGAACCAGCGCCGGGAAGGGGGCGAAGCTCATCAACCTCGCCGGGCAGATTGCTTCGCCCTGCCCCGGGCCACAAGCCAGCCAGCCCCTCCCGAGGCGGCGGCATCGACCGGCATGATCTCCCATGCGTTACACCGCCCACGGGCCTGGACGGGAATGGGGCTATGTTATAGCATCGCATCTCTCGGGCCGCCTCCACTGCCGGGAGACCAGGATGAAAGCGGCTTTCGCCATCGGCCTGTTCGCGGCCCTGCTCGGCACGCCGGCACTGGGATGGGCGGCGGCTCCGATCAGCGTTGTCGCCGCCGAGAATTTTTACGGCGACGTCGCGCAGCAGATCGGCGGCCCAGCCGTGACGGTGACGAGCGTCCTCAGCAACCCCGGCCAGGATCCCCACTTGTTCGAGGCAAGCCCCTCTGTCGCGCGGAGCATCTCCGCGGCCCGGATCGTCGTCTACAGCGGCATCGACTACGATCCCTGGATGGAGAAGCTGCTCGCCGCCTCCCACTCCAGCGACCGGCGCGTCATCGTCGTCGCGCCGCTCGCCGCCCGCAAGGCCGGCGACAACCCGCATGTCTGGTACGACACGCAGACGATGCTCGCCTATGCAGCGGTGCTGACCGAGGTGCTCGCGGCCGATGATCCGGCCGATGCGGCCGGATTCCGCCAGCGCCTCGCGCAGTTCCAAACGTCGATGCAGCCGATCCAGGCCAGGATCGGCGCGCTGCGCGAGCGCCTCGCCGGCACGCCGGTTGCCGCGACCGAACCGATCTTCGGCTATATGTTCGACGCGCTCGGAATGCTGAGCAAGAACCAATCATTCCAGATCGCGGTGATGAACAGCACCGAGCCGAGCGCGTCCGATGTCGCCGCGTTCGAGGACGATCTGAAGGCACGCCGGGTCAAACTGTTGCTCTACAACAGCCAGGCGACCAGCCCGATGGCCGGGCGCATGGAGAAGATCGCCAAGGCGGCCGGCGTGCCTGTCGTCGGCGCCACGGAGACCGAGCCGGCCGGCAAGAATTACCAGGCATGGATGGCGAGCGCGCTCGACGCGATCGATCGGGCGCTGCCGAGATAGGAGCGCGTTGGAACATGACCGGCGAATCTGGCTCCGCGATCCTGCCCCATGAAAGGCTGAGGCGCGTTCAGGACAGTTGAGAGCAGGCGGCGCAGGTGCCATCCAGCTCCACGACCGCGTGGCTGGGATGAAAGCCCTCGCGCTCCGCGGCGCGCTTAAGTGCCTTGAAGATGGCGTGATCCTCGATTTCGGACACGGTGCCGCATTTCCGGCAGATCAGGAACTGCGCCGCGTGCTGATGATGACCGGCCTCGATGCAGGGTATGAAGGCGTTCAGGCGCTCGACCTTGTGGATCAGCCCTTGCTCCATCAGGAAGTCCAGCGCGCGATAGATCGTCGGCGGCACGGCGCCCTTGCGGGTCTCCTTGAGGCGGTCCAGGAGTTGGTACGCCGTCAAGGGGCTCTCGGCCCCTAGGATCAGGGCCAGGACGCACCGGCGAAGTTCGGTGAGCTGAGTTCCCCGCTGGACGCAAGCCAGTGCCGCCGCCTCCAGTTGAGCCTCAACGGCGCGGGCCTTCGCTGGTCCGTCGGTCGATCGCGAGCTCGGCATAACGGTAATACAATATATCATAGCTCGCCGGCCCGCCAGCAAACCGCCGGCGGCGCGGGACGGGCACCGGACTTAATCCGGGGGAAGCCGGGCAAGGGGCTTGCCCGCGCCACCCTCACCCGCCGCGCGCGTTCCGGGCGAATTTTCCAGGTCGCGTCACCGCGCTGTCCGCCTTAGGATGGCATCGATGCTCGCCTTCACCCTCACCCGCCTGCTGCAAGCCATCCCCGTCCTGCTGGTCGTCACCTTGATTTCCTTCGCGATGTTCAAATACGTGGGCGATCCGGTCACGGTCATGCTGGGCCAAGACTTCACCGAGGCGCAGCGGGCGGCCGTGGTCCATCAGCTCGGCCTCGATCAGCCCTTCATCGTCCAGTACGGGAAGTACATCTGGGCGGTGCTGCACGGGAATTTCGGCATCAGCTACCGGCTGAGCCAGCCGGTCGCCAGCCTGATCGCCGACCGCCTCCCGGCCACGCTGGAGCTGGCCGGCACGGCGTCCGTGCTGGCGCTGCTGATCGGGCTGCCGCTGGGCGTGCTCACCGGCATCCGGCCGCGATCCTGGCTCTCGCACCTCTTCATGGTGCTCAGCCTGGCGGGCGTGTCGCTGCCCACCTTCCTGCTCGGAATCCTGCTGATCCTGGTCTTCTCGGTGACGCTCGGCTGGCTGCCGAGCTTCGGGCGAGGCACGGTGGTCCATCTCGGCTGGTGGAGCACCGGCTTCCTGACCGCGAGCGGGCTGCGCGCGCTGGTGTTGCCCGCGATCACGCTGGGGCTGTTCCAGATGACCCTCATCATGCGCCTGGTGCGCGCCGAGATGCTGGAGGTGCTGCGCAGCGACTACATCAAGTTCGCCCGCGCGCGCGGGATCGCCAACAGGTCGATCTATTTCGGCCACGCCCTGAAGAACACGCTGGTTCCCGTCATCACGATCATAGGGTTGCAGATCGGCGGGATCATCGCGTTCTCCCTGGTCACGGAAACGGTGTTCCAGTGGCCGGGAATGGGGCTTTTGCTCGTGCAATCGGTCAACGTGGCCGACATTCCGGTGATGGCGGCCTACCTGCTGCTGGTCGGCGCGCTATTCGTGCTGATCAATCTGGTCGTAGACCTGCTCTACTACGCGGTCGATCCACGGCTGCGCGCCGGCCACCGGCCCGCGAGCGCGCGATGAGCGGGGTGCTGCCCCGGCGGCGCCTGGCACGGCTGGGCGACAGCGACTTGGTTTATAGCTTCTTGCATTCGCCGGTTGCGATCGCCTCGGCGCTGGTTGCCCTCGCCTACGTCATCGGCGCCGCCTTCGCTCCCTGGATCGCGCCGCACAACCCGTTCGATGTCGCGACCCTCAGCCTGCTCGACAGTTTCAAGCCGCCGCTGCCCGCGGCGGATGCGGAGTGGGCCTATCCGCTCGGCACCGATTCGCAGGGACGCGACGTGCTCTCGGCGATCATGTTCGGCGCCCGGATCAGCCTGGTGGTGGGGCTGTCGGCGGTCATCTTCGCGGTGCTGCTGGGCGTGGCGATCGGC
>DATFDN010000413.1:0-4591 GCA_035252035.1 Acetobacteraceae bacterium
CCGGCCGAGCCCGTCGCCACCCGTTCCACGAAGGCGTCGGGCGAATAGAGCGGCGCCCCCGTGCTCAGCAACCGCAAGGAGAGCACCGCGTTGCCCTTCCCTCCCCCGACGACCACACCAGCCAGCTTGAGTTGTGCGGCGGCGAGACTGCCCGGCGCGCGGGCGTGGGCCACCGCCAGCAGCGGCGCTTCCGGGCCAGGCCGCGCGATCCCCGGGGGCAGCGCCAGGTCGAGGCTCGCGTGATAGGGAATGCAGATATCCCTGCAGGAGGCGTAATCCACCTCGGCGTGCAAGTGTAGCGCCGCGCCGGCGTGCGCGAGCCGCACCGCAATCGGCAGCACGACCTCGTCCTCGTAGCCGACCGTCTCCAGCCCGCCGAGGGACGGAAGGCGGCGCGGCGCCGGCCAGTCAACTTCGGCTCCGGCCAGGTTCTCGGAGCCTTTCCACTCGATCGCGGGCGCGACGCCGGCATCGCCCGGCGTTCGCCAGTAGGTGTGCCAGCCAGGGCTGAGGCGGAGCTGCAAGCCCACATAGAGCTGCGCGCTCGATCCGGTCGCCTCGACGGCCGAGATCAGCCGGGCGGCCCCGTGCGCCTCGCGCGCCCAGTCACTTGTCGCGGCACGCGCCGGCCGCCCGAGCATGGCCAGCGCGAGCAACAAGAGCAGGCTGGTCGCCGCGGCGCGGTGAACCGCCATCCGTTCAATCCGGCGTTGCGCCACCAGGCGGATGTTTCTGCCATTGGCTGTTCGGCCGGCCATTGCCGCCGTTGTTCATCGACTGCATCATCTCGGAACAACCGCCGCCCATCATCCCGCCGGACATCATGCCATGGCCCATCATGCCACGGCTCATCATGCCGCCCGACGTCATGCCTTGGTCCATGCCGCTGCCTGCGCTCTGATCGGGCGTGCGTTCCATGCCGCTGGGCGCCTCCGCGAGTGCTGGCACGATCAGTCCGCCCAACACAGCCGCGAGGGCGGCGATGGTCAGTTTCTGGCCGATGCGCATGCTACTTCTCCTCTCCGATAGAAGTGGTTTGACTCACCACGTGGGCTGTTGATCCGTCCTGCGCGTTGCCGCATGAGCGGCCGCCCATGCGGTGCATGCACAGGCCGAGCGCGCACATCGCGGCGCAGGGCGCGGCACTGAGCAGCAGCGGGGGCACGCCGATGGCGACCAGCCAGCTCCACTGCCAAGCCAGCCCGGCGGCGAGCAGCGCCAGGGCAATCCCGCCAAGGGCCAAGCGATTCCGACTGAGCCGCGCGACCACCGAGGGCAGACGAACGCCGACCGGCGGAGCCATAGCCGCAATTTCTGTTTGCATCGCTTCTGTCTCCTAGACGGCGAAGACGTGTGGCGGCTCGCCGCCCTTGGTCACGGCATAGATGGTCCAGGTCCCGAGCCTCGGCCCGCCCATACCCGGCGAGCCTGACGGCATGCCCGGCAGCGTGATTCCGGCAATCTGGGGCCTTTCGGCCAGCAGCTTGCGGACGACCTCGACCGGCACGTGTCCATCGACGACATAGCGGCCCACGAACATGGTGTGGCAGCCTTCGAGTTCCTCCGGAACGCCAGCGTCACGGCTGATCTCGGCAAGATCGTTCGTGGGCTTCACGTCAACCTGGAACCCGTTTTTATCCAGGTACTGCGCATACCCCTCGCAGCACGTGCATGACGGATTCTTGTAAAGCGTTGCCGGAATCACCGCTGCCGCGGCCTGCCGTTGCGGGCGGAGCAGCACGGCGGCCGGCACGCCCGCCACGGCCATGGTGCTCAGCAGCACCGTCAATTTTCGCCGTGTCATTGCGGCTGTCCTTTCGGCTGGAAGCGAATCACTGGTTGGCTCCTTTCGCGGCTTGTTGCCCCTGAGCTACGTTCGGCAGGTGCAGGTATCGGCGAACCGCTTGGATCATGGCAGGGCTGTCCCACTCGGCGGCGCCAGACAGGCGGGCGACTTCGCGCCCCTCGCGGTCGATCAGTAATGTCATCGGGATTCCGGAAGCTTCGAGCGCAAGGGGCGCCTTGCCGGACAGGTCGACATAGATGCCGAGGGAGGTCAGCTCCAGCTCGCGATAGAAGGGTAGAACGACCGCCGTACCCTTCCGATCGATCGACAACGGCACGACCATGAAGTCCGGGCCGCCGAGCTTCGCCGCTAGCCGATCAAGCGAGGGCATTTCCTTGCGGCATGGCATGCACCATGTTGCCCACAGGTTCAGCAGAACCGCGCGGCCCTTGAACTCCGTAAGCGTCAGCTGATGATCACTACCATCCGTGAAGTGCAGCTCCGGTACCGCGCGCGGCGGCAACACCTCCGCGATCGTCCCCACATGTGTTTCACCTGGCGCGGGCGCCGCGGTTGGTCCCGAAATTGCCCATGGAATGATGCCGGCCAATAGAACCAAGGCGGCGACGGTTGCCGCCATAAACAATGGCGCTTTCCACCGCATTATCGTGTTGACCTTGAGTCCGCCCATGTGGCGCCTCTGCTCACGGGGTAGATTAGCATTCCTGCCTGATGAAGCTGCTGATTTCCTTCGGGTCGGCGAAGATTACCGTGGCACGGTCGCCAAACATGCCAGCGGGCAAGACTGCCGGCGCGCCGGGGGCGGGACCGAAGCGACTGGAGTCCGTCTCAAAGCGGAGGCTTGCATCCCAGAATGGGCGGGTCCGGCCATCAGCCGTGGTGACAAAATACGAGTCACGGCAGCTTCGGATCGCTGTGACCCGGTGTTCTGGTGGAAGCTTTTTCAGATCCTTCGGTGCTGCTGTGTAGGCACTTGGAACGTTCACGGCGGGGGCGCCATCGTGCGATTCGCTAACGGCGCGCAGGAACGCGATCAGATCGGCGCGGGTTCCCGCGTCGGGAATGCCGGCAAAGGTCATCCAGTTGTTGGGAATGAACGCGGCCGGGTTCTTCAACCACGGGTCGAGCGTCTTCGCATCCCAGGTGATGCCCGACGCTTTCAGCACGCTGGAATAGCGGTCGAAACTTGCCAGTTCGCCAGCCTTGCGACCCCAGACGCCCGCGAGTGTCGGGCCAGTCCTGTTCAGGTCGGGCCGCAGGGAGTGGCAGGCGGCGCAAACCCGGAATGCCTTTGCCCCGCGTTCCGCATCCCCCTCCGCCATCGCATGGCGTGCGAGGAGCGCGGTGAACCCGACCAGCACAGCGGCAAGTACGGGGCGCGTACTCATCAACGTGCCGCCCTGCACAGGCCGGCGCGAGCGGCCGTTGTTCCGGCTAGCATCCGCGTCGGCCCCCGAAACCGCGAAAGAGGCTGGTGATCAGGTCGTCGCCAATGCCGAACCCTGCCCCCATGGTGATCGCCCGCCCAAAGCCGGAATTCATGAAATTTCCGACCATGCCGCCGAGGTCGCCAGGCGGTTGCTGTTGGGGATACGCGTGCGGTGTGTAGCCCGGCGGCGGTTGCGGCTGAGCGCCCCAGGCGGGAGCCGGCGGCGATCCAGTCCAAGGAGAGGATTGCGCCTGTGGCGGCGGAGCAACCGGTGCTGCCTGACTGACGAGGAACGCGTGGAGCGCTTGCAGGAGTGCGGCGATCTGGTTTTGCTCAGCCTGGATTGCCAGTGCAATCTCCTTGAGATCGAGCATCCACTCCCGCGCATCCTGGTTGCCGGACTGCGCTGCCGCGCGGAGCTTGTCGGCCAGCGTGCTGATCTCGCCGATGGTCTGCCTCGATTGCTCCTGCACCTGCGCGTACTGGCGATCGAGATCTTGCACGTCCATCTTTTTCCCTCGTTCCTCGGTCCCGCTAACCGACCCGGATGATTGTCATCAGCCCGCCGACCTGATGCTCCATGACGTGGCAATGCAGCATCCAGTCGCCCGGGTTGTCCGCGACGAACGCCACCCGGACCCGCTCGCGCGGCCGCACGAGCACCGTGTCGCCCCACACCGCGTGCGGCACGGGCGCGCCGTCACGATCGAGCACCTGAAAGCTGTGGCCGTGCAGGTGCATCGGATGCCACCAGGCGGTATCGTTGCGGAAATCGAGGACGCAGCTCCGCCCCCGGGCGATCTCGAACAACGGCGCCATGCCCGCGCTGCCGTCGCCGGTCATCGACTGTCCGTTGATTGCCCAGGCGGCCCCACCGCCCATGCCCATCATCCCGCCGCCCACCATGCCCATGCCGCCCATCATCCCGCCCTGGAGCCGCGCCTCATGGACCACGGCGGTCGTGAGATCCGGGCGCGGCACAGGATTGGGCGGCAGTCGCAGCGGCGCATCCGATGGGTGCGGGCGGAGCGGCGGCGCCGGGTCGTAGGAAAGCTGGACCAGCGTGTAGGCAAGCCGATGGTGAAGTCGTCCACCACCCGATACGACCGCCCGGGCTCGCCCTGCATGTCGAACATCAGGTCGGCCCGCACGGCGGGGCCGAGCAGAATCCGGCCATCCACCGGCTCGTACGGCTCGCAAGGCTGGCCGTCGAGCGCCACGATGACCGGCCGGTGTCCCTCGAAGCGCAGCGCCATGATGCGGGCGATCGCCGCGTTCAGCAGTCGCAGCCGGATCCGCTCGCCGGCGCGGACACGCACCACATCCGGCACCCGGCCGTTGATCGTGACGGTGTT
>DATFDN010000414.1:0-2586 GCA_035252035.1 Acetobacteraceae bacterium
AGGCGGCGGGCGAGCGGGTTCGCCGCGACATCGGCGAAGGCCGAGCAGGCATCCGGGTAATGGCAGATCAGCGGATTGAAGCGCGGCCGCCCCTTGGCCTCGAACACCGCGGCGACCGCGCGCGGGTTGGTGGCGTCGGCGCCCAGACCGTACACCGTCTCGGTGCCGAAGGCCACCAGCGCGCCCGCGCGCAGCAACGCGGCGGCGCGCGCGACACCTTCGGGATCGGCGGCGAGACGCTTGGTCATTGGCCGAAGATGGCGAGCCGGGCGGGCATGGGCTAGAGCAGGACGGGATCAGGTTGATCCCGTCCTGCTCTGCCCCGTCGTTGTCTGGGAGCGTGATTCACGTCTACGGCGGTTCCGCCTCCGACGATCACGCTCTAGAGTGCGCGGCCCTGAATACGGAAGGTCTTTAGCTATGCTCGACGTCGCCTTCACCGGTCCCTCGCTGCCCTCTTCTGGCGCGCTCGTCATTTTCGTCGTCGAGGACGCGCGCCCCTCCGGGCTGTGGCAGCAAGCCGACGAGGCGACCGGGGGCGCGATCGCGCGCGCGATGGCGGCCGCCGAGTTCAAGGGGGCCAAGGGCAAGAGCTGCGTCATCCTGGCCCCTGGCGCCGGTCTCTCCCGCGTCGTCGCGGTCGGCCTGGGCAAGGAAGCCGAGATCGACCCGCGCCGGCTGGAGGAGGCGGGCGGATACGCCGCCGCCGCGCTGGGACGCGAGAACGGCGCGGCGCTGGCGGCGGACACGCTGACCGAGGAACAGGCGGCGCGCGCGGCGCTCGGGGCGGTGCTGCGCGCCTACCGCTTCGACCGCTACCGCACCAAGGAGAAGCCGGAGGACAAGCCGCGCCTCGCGCGCCTCTCCGTCCTCGCCGCCGAGCCCAGGCAGGCCGAGGCCGCGTTCGCCCCGCTGCGGGCGGTGGCGCGGGGCGTGTTCCTCTCCCGCGACCTGGTGAGCGAGCCGCCCAATGTCCTCAACCCAGCCGAGATGGCGGAACGGTGCCGGACGCTGCGCGAGCTTGGCGTGGAGGTGGAGGTGCTCGGGCCGCAGGAGATGCGCCGCCTGGGCTTCGGCGCCCTGCTCGGCGTCGCGCAGGGCAGCGCCAACGAGCCGCGCATGGTGGTGATGCGCTGGAACGGCGCGGGCGGGCGCGGCAAGCCGGTCGCCTTCATCGGCAAGGGCGTCACGTTCGACACGGGCGGCATCAGCATCAAGCCGGCCGGCGGCATGGAGGACATGAAGTGGGACATGGCCGGCGCCGGCACGGTGGTCGGCCTGATGGCCGCGCTCGCCGGGCGCAAGGCCAAGGCCGACGTGGTCGGCCTGGTGGGGCTGGTCGAGAACATGCCCTCGGGCACCGCGCAGCGGCCGGGCGACGTCGTGAGGAGCTATTCCGGCCAGACGATCGAGGTCATCAACACCGACGCGGAAGGCCGCCTCGTGCTCGCCGACGTGCTTTGGTACTGCCAGGAGAAGTTCGATCCGCAGTTCATGGTCAACCTGGCGACCCTGACTGGAGCCATCATTGTTTCACTCGGGCACGAGCACGCCGGGCTGTTCAGCAACGACGACGCATTGGCCGAGCGGCTGGCGGCGGCGGGGCGCGCGACGGGCGAGAAGTTGTGGCGAATGCCGATGGACGAAGCCTATGACAAGCTGATCAAGTCGGACATCGCGGACATGAAGAACGTGGGCGGCCGACCGGGCGGCTCGATCTCCGCCGCGCAGTTCCTCAAGCGCTTCGTCAACGACAAGCCCTGGGCGCACCTCGACATCGCCGGCACCGCCTGGGCCACCAAGGATTCGGCCTGCGCGCCGAAGGGCGCGACGGCGTTCGGCGTGCGGCTGCTCGATAAGCTGGTGGCGGAGCACTACGAGCAGGGCTGAGCGCGGCCTTGGCCGAGATCGGCTTCTACCACCTGACCCGCACCGGCCCCGACCAGGCGCTGCCGCTGCTGCTTGCCCGCACCTTGGGCGCGGGCGAGCGGGCGGTGGTGCTGTGCGGGAGCGCCGAGCGGCTGGCCGCGATCGACGCGGCGCTCTGGCAAGCCGAGGCGTGGCTGCCGCATAACGGGGCGCCGGACGAAGATCCCGACCTACAGCCGATCTGGCTGACTGTCGTGGACGAGCCGGCGCCGAACGGGGCGCGCTTCCTGTTCCTGGTGGACGGCGCCACGAGCGCGCACTGCGGCGACTATGCGCGCGTGTTCGACCTGTTCGACGGCACGGACCAGGCGGCGACGGAAGCGGCCCGGCGGCGCTGGGCGGAGGCGCGCGCGGCGTGGCATACGCTGACGTATTGGCGGCAGACGGAGCGGGGGTGGCGGCAGGGGCCATAAGGGCCGCGTCTTCGCACGACCTTGTATCAGCGGCCGTGCGCTACTCCCCACTTCCAGGAAAACCGCATGCTGAGGCTGAAAGCCAATTTCGAGGCCGACTGGAAGGCTCATCTGCGCGCCCACCTAACCACCACGTGGGGCGCAGAGATCGAATGCATCCCAGACCGGGATATTGTCATCTACTATTTCGAGTCGCTTCGCCGCAAGCTTCCGCCCCAACCGCGCACTGTCAAAGTCGCGGATG
>DATFDN010000415.1:0-2067 GCA_035252035.1 Acetobacteraceae bacterium
GCCCTCATGGTCGGCCCCGCCGCCGCCGCGCAACGCCTGACGGCGCGGCTCGGACCGGGAATTGCGCTCGCGGCGGCGCTCGCCTTGGCCGCCGCCTGGGCGGGTCTGACAGCCTCATTCTATACGGACTGGCCGAGTAGCTTTTGGATTACCACGTTCGGTGCGGGAGTGTATTTGGTGACGGGGGTCTAATGCCGATCAGTACGGCAGGTCCAAGGGGGTACCATGCAGCGCCGAACCTTTGTTTCTATCGCATCCTCATTGCTTGCCGCGCCACCGTTGGTCAGAGCCGCACGCGCGGACGGCGACATGCCGCGAGATGGCGGCGATCTCGACGCGGCGCTCCAGCGCTTCGCGGCATTGCCGGGCACGAAGAGCTACCTGCTGCACGTCGGCCCCGCCGGGTCGGCCGGCCAGATCGCCGAGCAACCGGACCTCTTCCTCTTCACCGCCAGCGCCTACAAGACTTTCGTGCTCGGCCAGTACCTGCGCGAGGTCGAGGCGGGGCAGCTCGCCGAGGACGAGCAGGTGCCGATCGACGACAGCGTGCGCAATGTCGGCAGCCCGGTGTTCTTCAATCTCGCCGGCACAACCGAGGCGCGTGTGGTGCTGGAGGCGATGATCGCGCACAGCGACAACATCGCGACCGACCTCGCGACGGGCAAGGTCGGCGCCGACCAGGTACGCGCGCTCATCGCCCAGGCCGGCCTCTCGTCCATCCACATCCCAGACTCCACGCGCCGCTTCGGCTCCTACCTCTTCGGCGCGCCCCCAGGCGTGGACCTCGGCTGGCCGGGGATTCTGCAAGCCGCGCAGAACCCGCCCGGCCCCCTCCGGCCGCCGCTCAACGACGTGATCACGCTGGCCGGCAGCGCGCGCGACTTCGTCTCCTGGTACGAGCAGGCCCTGGCGGGGGCGTTCTTCGCCAAGCGCCGGACGCTGACCGAGTTCAAGCGCATCCAGGCGATGTCCGACCAGATCGCCAAGGCAGTGCCCGCGGACACGGTCGCCTACGCCAAGGGCGGGGAAGTCATGAGCTTCAACGGGTTCAACGCCAAGAGCTTCGCCGGGCAGATCGTGGCCGGCGACAAGCCGACGTCGGTGACGTTCTGCTTCCTCGTGAACTGGGACGGGCCGGTGGAGGAGTTTGCCGAAGTCGAGGCCGCATTCTTCGCCGCCGTTAAGGGCGTCCTCGGGGTCGTGAAGCGAGGCCTGTAGACGTTGCATCGGCCAAATGGAGATATAGCCATCGTGGGAGAGTCCGCTTTAGCATCGTCTATGCGCGTGTGCGCCGCGCCGGCTTCCAGGCACGCCACCGGGGAGGTGAGTATGACGCTGTCACGAACATGCCGCCTTGCCGCGCTTGCGGCCGGAGCCCAACAAGGCGCCGACAATGCCGGACGTACCTAGAGCGGCTCCATCGGCCTTGCCGGGGAGCTGGACGCAGTGCCGGATCGTGGTGCTCGCCGCGATCCTGGCTCTTGTTGCTGGGTGCGTCGCCGACACGATGCGCGGCTATGTCGGCCAGGACGTTCGCCAAGTGGAGCTTGCCTATGGTCCGCCCTCCAACGTCGTTGACCTGGGCAACGGCGCGCGCGGGTACCAGTGGACGCGGATATCCGTCGCGACCACGCCCGTTTCGGCCGTAACCAAGAGACGGAAGGACAAGAAGGGGCGCGAAATTTCGAGCACCGAATTCACCGGCGGCCAGCAGAGCACGAGCCGCTGCGTCTACACGTTTTTCACGGCGTGGAATCCGCAACGGAACGGTTGGATCGTAACCGGGATTCGCGAGCCGTCCTTCGACTGCGCGATCGGCGGCCTCGACTCCGACTAGAACCGCGCAGCGTCACGGCAACCCTGAATGCGATTTCGCATACGCGAAGTGAAACGGCGACAAATGCGTGAACCGGCCAGTCCGGCCAGCCGAATTGGCGTTCCTCAAATGCCGCCCGATCGCGGGCGGCATTCACAGGGAACGACTAATCATGTGGAAGACGATACGGGTCATGGGTGTCGCCGCGATGCTGACGACAGGCGCGACAGCGCTCGCCTTCGCGCAAGCTG
>DATFDN010000416.1:0-7355 GCA_035252035.1 Acetobacteraceae bacterium
GTGAGCGGCCAGCCGCCCGCCTCGCCAGTCGCGTGCAGGGCGGACATGTACAAATGGTCGATGTCCGGCCGCTCCTCGCGGTCCACCTTGATGTTGACGAACAGCCTGTTCATCAGCGCCGCCGTCTCGGCATCTTCGAAGGATTCATGAGCCATGACGTGGCACCAGTGGCAGGCGGCGTAGCCGACCGAAAGGAGGATCGGCTTGTTCGCCTCCCGCGCCTCGGCCAGCGCCGCCGCGCCCCAAGGCCGCCAATGCACCGGGTTGTTAGCGTGCTGGAGCAGGTAGGGAGAAGTCTCCGAACGGAGCAGATTCGCGGCCTCGGCCATCCGGGTGGTCCTTGCTTTTGGCACCACGAAGCAGATGGGGTGGCGCACGAGGGTGTGTAACCCGTCCCAATCGGCGCAACCGGCTCCCGCGCCCGGCGTTCGGACCAACAGACGAAAAGGATCATCCTATGCGAAAACTGCCTATCGCACTTGCCGCCGCAAGCCTGATCGGGTTCGCCGCCGGCGCCGCCAGCGCGGCGCAGCTCTCCCCACAGGACCAGCAATTCGTCAAGCAGGCCGCGCAAGGAGGGATGGAGGAAATTCAATCCGGCCAGTTGGCCGAGCAGAAGGGCGCGTCGCCCGCCGTCAGGCAGCTTGGCCAAACCTTGGTTGCCGATCACACGATGGCGGACAACCAGCTTAAGCAGATCGCGCAGCAACAGGGCTTCACACTGCCGCAATCCACCGATCAGGAGGCGCAGCAGGAACTTCAGAAGATGAAGAGCCTGAGCGGCCAGCAGTTCGACAAGCAGTTTATCGACGAACAGATCGAGGATCACGAGAAGACGATCCAACTTTTCCAAAATGAGGCGCAGAACACGCAAGACCCGGCGCTGCGCAACTTCGCCCAGTCCACCATCCCGGTCTTGCAGAAGCACTTGCAGATGGCAAAGCAGGCCCAGAACGCGAGTTGAGATCTGCGGCATCCGGCCCACTCCCTCTCCACCCCTAAGGACGGAGAGGGAGTTGAATCCACACGCGCAACCGTGATGCAGCCGTAACCGCGTGGGCGCGTTCTCTCCCGCCATGTCCGACGCGCTCAGCTTGGAGGTGCCCGAGAGCGGCACTTCGGTCGAGGATTTAAAGGCCGCTGCGAAGGCGGCCCATCTCCGCTACGTCAGTGATCGCCGGCCGGGTATCCGGCGCGTCCGCGCCTCGCATGGGTTCCGCTACATCGACCCCAAGGGCCACACGATCACCGACGAGGAGACCATCGCGCGCATCCACAAGCTGGCGATCCCCCCCGCCTATGAGGATGTGTGGATCTGTCCAGACCCGAACGGGCACCTTCAGGCGGTCGGGCGCGATGCCCGTGGGCGCAAGCAATACCGTTATCACCCGCGCTGGCGAGCGGTGCGTGACGAAGCGAAATACACCAAAATGCTGGTCTTCGGCCGTGTCCTGCCAGCAATACGAGAACGGGTGGACCACGACCTCTCGCGCCAGGGATTGCCGCGCGAGAAAGTTTTGGCGGCGATCGTCCGCCTGTTGGAAACCACGCTGATGCGGGTCGGCAACGAGGAGTACGCCAAAGCCAATAAGAGCTTTGGCCTCACCACTTTGCGCAAGAAGCGGCACGTGCGGGTCGAGGGCGGCGCGCTGCATTTCGACTTCCGCGGCAAGCACGGAATCGAGCATCATATCGACCTGAAGGACCGCCGCCTCGCCGCAATCGTCCGCCGGCTCCAGGATCTGCCCGGCCAGGAGCTGTTCCACTTCACCGATCACGAAGGAGTGACGCACCCGATCAGTTCACATGACGTGAATGAATATCTGCGCGACATCTCCGGCGAAGAGATCACGGCGAAGGACTTCCGCACCTGGGCGGCAACCAATCTCGCCGCCCTCGCCCTGCACGAGTTGCAGGAATTCGACACGAAGGCGGCGGCCAAGAAGAACGTGCTGCGCGCCGTGGAGGCGGTTTCGAAGACGCTGGGCAACACCCCGGCGATCTGCCGCAAGTGCTACATCCACCCCGCCATCTTCGACGGCTATCTCGACGGCTCGCTGCTGGAGGGCCTCAAACGCCGCGCCGATGACCGATTGGCGCAGCCCAGCGCCGGGCTCACCGCCGAGGAGGCGGCGGTAACGGCCTTCCTCAGCCACCGTCTTGCCGAGCGCATCGAGCAAGAGGCCGGGCACGCCCACTGACCCGTGCCCTGTCACGCACGCGTGTTAGCGGCGCGGACAGGGAAACATCTCTCAAGCTGCAACGTTCAGCCAGCCGCATGAACCTCGTCGTGTTCGGACTTGCGGTGAGCTCCTCCTGGGGCAACGGCCACGCCGCGCTCTGGCGCGCGCTGATCGGCGCCCTGGTGCGAGGAGGGCATCGCGTGAGCTTCTTCGAACGCGACGCGCCGTGGTACGCTGAGAATCGCGACCTGGAAGCCCTGCCGGATGGCGCGCGCCTCGTCCTCTATAGGGAATGGGCCTCCGTGCTGACGCAGGCGCGACGCGCCCTGAGCGAGGCGGATGCGGCAATCGTCACATCCTACTGCCCGGATGGGCGAGCGGCGGCGGCCCTGGTGCTGGACAGCAAAGCGGCGGCGCGCTGCTTCTACGACCTCGATACCCCTGTCACCTTGGCGCGGCTGGAGGCAGGCGAGGATGTCGCGTATCTGCCGCGCGAGGGCCTGGGCGATTTCGACCTCGTGCTGAGCTACACTGGCGGCGAGGCGCTCGCGATGCTGCGCCGGCGGCTCGGCGCGCGCCGGGTCGCGCCGCTCTATGGCTCGGTTGACCCCAGCGTGCATCGGCCATCAACACCCGCGCCCCAGTACCGCGCCGACCTATCGTATCTCGGCACCTTCGCCGCCGACCGTCAGGAGGCGCTGGAGCGCCTGTTCATCACGCCCGCGAAGCGCCGCCCCGAGCAGCGCTTCCTGATCGGCGGGGCGCAATATCCCGCCGACTTCCCGTGGGCCGCGAACATCTCCTTCGTCCGCCATCTGCCGCCCGCCGAGCATCCGGCCTTCTATGCGTCCAGCCGGCTCACCCTAAATGTCACGCGCGCGGCGATGGCGCGCATGGGCTATTGCCCATCCGGCCGGCTGTTCGAGGCCGCCGCGTGCGGCGTGCCGATCCTCTCGGACGACTGGGCGGGCCTTGATCGCTTCTTCGAGCCAGGCCACGAGATCCTGATCGCGCGCACGACCGGGGACGCGCTCGCCGCGCTCGATCTGCCGGACGCGGATCTGGCAGCCATCGCGCGCAATGCCCGCGCGCGCGTCCTTGCCGAGCACACCGCCGGCCGGCGGGCCGCCGAGCTGATCGCCGCGCTGGAGAGCGCGGCTTCCGAGAGGGTCTGAGCATGTGGGGCATCATCCCAGCCGCCGGCGCCGGCACGCGCATCCAGCCGCTCGCGTTCTCCAAGGAACTGCTGCCGGTGGGCTCGCGCAGCGATGGCGCCACGCTGAGGCCGCGCGCCGTGAGCGAGTACCTGTTGGAGCGCATGGTCATCGCCGGCGCCGAGAAGGTCTGCTTCGTCATCTCGCCGCTGAAATCCGACATCCTGCGCTACTATGGCGGCAATTACGGCCGCGCGCGCATCGCCTACACCATCCAGGACGAGGCGCGCGGCCTCTGTGACGCGATCTTCCGGGCACTGCCGCTGATCGGGGCCGAGGAGGAGGTGATCGTCGGCCTGCCGGACACGATCTGGTTTCCCGATGACGCCCTGCGCGCGCTGCCCGACAACCGCTTCTCGTTCCTGCTGTTCCCAGTCGAGCGGCCCGCGTTATTCGATGCCGTGCTGACCGACGAATCGGACCGTGTTGTGTCAATCGAGGTCAAGGCCGCCGCCCCGGCGTCGCATTGGATCTGGGGCGCGTTCAAGCTGCCGGGCGCGACGCTCCGCGCCCTGCACGCGCTCTGGCGCGCGCGCGGCCGGCGCGACGAGTACATCGGCACCTTGGTCAACGCCTGGATGGCCGAGGGCGGCGAGGCGTGGGGCGTGCGCGCCGGGCGGAGCTATGTCGATGTCGGGACAGTGCATGGCTATCGCGAAGCGATGCGCCTGTTGAGCGCGGCGGAGGCGCCGGCGTGACGGACTGGACCGAGGAGCGCATCCGCGAGCGCGCCCGCGCGCTCGGCCCATGGTTCCACAACCTCAACCTCAAAGGCGTGGCAACCGCGCCGGAGCACTTCCTGGGCGACTATCCCACCATCAAGTGGCGCCATTTCGCCGCCGCGATCCCGGCCGACCTCACCGGGCGCACGGTGCTCGACATCGGCTGCAACGGCGGTTTCTACAGCATCGAGATGAAGCGGCGCGGCGCGGCGCGTGTTCTGGGCATCGATTTCGACGAGGACTATCTGCGCCAGGCACGCTTCGCCGCCGAGGTGGAGGGGCTCGATATCGATTTCCGCAACCTGTCTGTCTATGATGTGGGCGCGTTGGGAGAGCGGTTCGATATCGTGCTTTTTTTCGGCGTGCTGTATCATCTGCGTCATCCGCTCCTGGCGCTTGATCTGATTCACGAGCATGTCGCGCGCGACCTGTTCCTGTTCCAGTCCATGCAGCGCGGATCGGACCAGGTGGCACAGCTCGCGTCCGACTACGCGTTCGAGGAAACGGGCATCTTTGATGATCCAGGCTATCCAAAGCTGCACTTCATCGAGCATGAATACGCTCATGATCCCACCAACTGGTGGGCGCCCAACCGCGCCTGCTCCGAGGCGATGCTGCGCAGCGCTGGTTTCGAGATCCTGAGTCATCCGGAGGCGGAAGTGTACATCTGCCGCCGGGTCGAGCGTGTTGGCGCGGCCGGGTACGGGGCGGTGTACCCGGCGCGGGGGGCAGCCCGGCCATGATCGAAGCGGCGATGATCTGGAACGAGCCCAACAACAAGTCGCATTGGGACTTCGAGTCCGACCCCGGCTGGACGATCTTCGCGCGCATGGCTCGCCTCGCCGGACAGGCCATCGCGGCCGAGAAGCCTGGCCTGCCGCGCGTGCTGGGCGGCATCTCGCCGATCGATCCGGACTTCATTCGGCTGATGGCGGCCCAGGGTGTGCTGGCCGAACTGGACGCGGTGGCCGTGCATGGCTTCCCACTCGACTGGAACCACTGGATGATCGACGAATGGCCGGACAAGCTGAGGATGATCCAGGCCACGACCGATCTGCCGGTGTGGATCTCCGAGATCGGCGTCTCGACCTTCGGCGCTGAGGAGGTGCAGGAATGGGGCCTTCGCCGCAGCTTCGAGTTGCTGCGCGGCCGCGCTCCACGCATCCATTGGTACAGCCTCTACGACCTGCCGGCGGCCTGGCCGGCGACGACGCGCCATAAGGAGGCCGAGGGCTCGTCCTATTACCGGCACTTCCACATGGGGCTGCTCGACGAGCATGGCCGCCCGAAGCTGGCCGCGCGCGCGTTCCATGAGGTGACGCCCGATTTCGGCATCTGCCAATGGTTCCACTACGAGGACCACCGGCTTGACGACGCGGTGCGCTGGCTGCGCGAGTTCGGCGTGACCGATCTGCGCACTGGCCTGTCCTGGGCCGACTGGTTCCGCCCGGATGCCGAGGCGTGGTTCGATCGGCAGATGCGCGCGCTGGAGCCGTTCCGCGTCACCCTCACCTTCTGCTTCACCCCCGAGCATCGCGGCACATGGGCGCACTACACCGCCCCGCCGCAGGAGCCAGAGGAGTTCGCCGCGTTCTGCGCGGCGATGCTGCGGCGCTACGGATGAGCGCGGCACGCGACATGCTGCGTGCCCTGGACGCGCGCGAGCCGGTCGATGCCCCGGTGCTGGTGCTGGCGGCGCATCCCGACGACGAGACGATCGGCGCCGGGGCCTCGCTGTCACTGTTCCGCCATCTCGTGATCGCTCACCTGACCGACGGTGCGCCGCGCGACCTGCGCGACGCGCGCGCGGCGGGCTTCGCGGACGCGGCCAGCTATGCCGCCGCGCGGCGGGCCGAGTTGCGCGCCGCCTTGCGCTCTGGGGATGTCACCGCGGAACTTGCCGAACTGGGCGCCCCGGACCGGGAAGCGGTCTTGCGGATGCCGGAGCTGGCGACGGCGCTGAAGCGGCTGCTTGATCAGTTTGCCCCGGCCTGCGTCATCACCCACGCCTATGAAGGCGGACATCCGGATCACGACACCGCCTGCCTGATCGCCCGCCTCGCCTGCGGCGTACTGGAGAGGCCGCCGGCGCTGGTGGAAATGGCGGGGTATTTCGCGAACGTCACCGGCGAGATGATCGTTGGCGGCTTCCTCGGCGAGCCGGCGGCGCTGGTCGCGACGCTCACGCCCGCCGAGCGGGCGCGACGCGAGGCGATGCTGGATTGTTTTTCCACGCAACGAGCCACGCTCGCGCCATTCCGGGGCATGGAGACGGAATCGTTCCGCCTCGCGCCGCCCACGGATTTCACGGAGCCGCCAAATCCCGGCCCGCTCTGGTACGAGCGGCATGGCTGGGAGATCGATGGCGCGCGCTGGCGCGCGCTGGCGCGGCAGGCGCGGGCGACGTGGACCGCCGCCTGACCATCCTGAGCGTCGCCTTCCCGTTCGCGCCGGTCTCGACGGACGCGGTCGGCGGGGCCGAGCAGGTGCTCGCGGCCCTCGACGCGGCGCTGATCCGCGCGGGGCATCGCTCCATCGTGCTGGCCTGCGAGGGATCGGTAGTGGCGGGCGAGCTGGTCGCGATCCCGGCGGTGCGGGGCATGATCGACGCGGCCGCGCGAGCGGAGGTCCACGCGGCGCTGCGCACTGCCATGGCGCGGGTGCTGACCGCGCGCGCGATCGATGTGGTTCATCTGCACGGCATCGATTTTGCTGACTATCTGCCCCCGCCTGGTCCGACCGTGCTCGCGACCTTGCACCTGCCAGTCGAATGGTATCCGCGAACGGCACTGCACCCGGCGCGGCCACGCACCTTCCTCCACGCCGTCTCCCACGCGCAGGATCGGGCGTTGCGGGCGCTCGCCGATCCGGCCGCCGTCCTACCCCCCATACCGAATGGCGTGGACGTGGCCGCGCTCGGCGCGACACGCCACGCGCGGCGCCGCTTCGCCCTCATCCTCGGCCGGCTATGTCCCGAGAAGGGCCAGCACATCGCGCTCGACGCCGCGCGCCGCGCTAGCATGCCGCTGCTGATCGCGGGGGCGGCGTTTCCCTATCCCGCGCATCAGGACTACGTGGCGCGCGCGATCCGCCCCCGGCTGGGCGCGGGACGGCTGCTCGGCCCGGTCGGCTTCGCCCGCAAGCGCCGGCTGCTCTCGGCCGCGCGCTGCCTGCTGATCCCGAGCCTGGCGCCGGAGACGAGCAGCCTGGTCGCGATGGAAGCCGCCGCGTGCGGC
>DATFDN010000417.1:0-5410 GCA_035252035.1 Acetobacteraceae bacterium
CCCCCTCCCCTTGCGGGAGGGGGTTGGGGGAAGCGTTCAAGCCGGAGAGACACTCGCCTCAGCCGTCCGCCGCCGCGTGCGCCAATCCCCGGCCAGGGCGAGCAGGACCGTCATCAGCATGAACACCACGGACGTGTAGAACACCCAGCGCGGCGCTCCGCGATCCATGATCCAGCCCGCGAGCATCGGCCCGACCGCGCCCCCGATATTGAACCCCGTGGTGACGATCCCGAACACCCGTCCCGATGCCCCTGGCGGGGCGGCGGCGCGCACCATCATGTCGCGCGACGGCATGATGAGGCCCGAGAGAAAGCCGATTCCCGCCATCGTGGCGATCAGGGCGGCATCTCCTGGAAAGATCGTGCCGAGCAGGAACGTCAGCGCGGCCGAGCCGGCGTAGCCCGCCGCCGCCACCTCGGCGTGCCGACGGGTCAGGTCGGCGATGAACCCGCCCGCCAGCACGCCGGCGGCGATGGCGAACAGGAACGCGCTAAGCGCGCCGTTGGCGAGCGTCAGGGGCACGGCGTAGAGCGCGGCCAGCGCGACCACGGAGAAATTCTGGATGCCGGCGCTGGAGAGACTCATCAGCGCATAGAACACCGTCAGGCCGAGTACCGCTGGCGTGAACACCCTGGCTGGTTCCGCCGCAACCTGGGCCGAGGCTGCCGCTTGCCTTGCCCCGTCAATGCCGAGATCCGTCGCGGCGATCAGCGGCAGCGCGGCCAACGGTCCGATCACGGCTGCGACCCCCAGCGCCGCCTGCATCCCGAACGCGCCGCTGACCGCCAACATGATCGGCGGCGCGATGGCGCCCCCGAAGAAGCCCGCGAAGGTGTGGAAGGAAAAGGCGCGGCCGATGCGCGTGGGCTCGATCACCGCCGAGAGGATGGCGTAATCAGAGGGGTGATAGACGGCATTCGCCACCCCCGCCACCGCCGCACCGGCAAGCAGCACCGGATAGGCCGGGACCGCGGCAATCGTCCCCCAGGCCAGCCCTGAGAGAACCAACCCGCCCACCAGCACCCGCCGAGCGCCCCAGCGATCGACCACCCAGCCCATCGGGGCCTGCGTTGCCGCCGAGACGACATTGAACAGGGTGAGCGCGAATCCGAGCTCGACAAACCCCACGCCCATGCGCGCCCGAAGCAGCGGGAACAAGGGCACCAGCACAAGGTAATGGAAATGGCTCACCAAATGCGCGGCGCAGATCAGCGCGAGCGCCTTGGCCTCCCCTGCCCGGCGGGCTCTCTCGGTCCTCATGCCTCTGTTCCGGCCGTCAACTCTTCACGAGCGGGCAGCCGCCCGCCTCCAGCGGCCGGAACGCCCGATCGGCGGGGATGGTGCGGCGCAAGGTGAGCAAATCCCATGGCCCGGTGGAGTCCGCCGGCGTCTTGACCTGAAACAAATACATATCGTGAATCACCCGTCCATCGGCACGCACGCGCATCACACCGAACAGTTTATCATCGATCGGCTTGGAACGCATCTCAGCCACCACGGCCCGGCCGCTGGCCTTCGCACGATCCACGCCGATCGCCTTCGCCGCGTTCAGATAGGCGGTGATGGCGGAGTACTGTCCCGCGTGGTCGGAACTGGGCATTGCCCCGCCCATGCGCTTGGCGAAGCGGTGGCCGAACGCGCGTGTCGCGTCGTTCAGATCCCAATAGAAGGCGTCGGTCAGCAGCACGCCTTGCGCCGCCTGCAAACCAATCCCGTACACATCGGGCAGCAGCAACAGCAAAGCCGCGACCTTCTGCCCGCCCCGCGCGATCCCGAACTCGGCCGCCTGCTTGATGCAGTTCACCGTGTCCGCTCCGCCGTTGGCGAGCCCGATCACATCCGCCCCGCTGGCGCGCGCCTGCACCAGGGCCGCGGAAAAGTCCGTGGTCCCCGGAAACGGCGTCATCGTCTGGCCGAGCACCTTGCCTCCGCCCGCCTCCACGAAACGGGCGGAGTCGCTTTCCAGCGAGTGGCCGAACGTGTAGTCGGCGGTGATGAAGAACCAGGTCTTGCCGCCTTCCTTCAGGATCGCCTCGACGGTCGCATGAGGCATCGACCACGTATCGAGCACCCAATGCAGGTGGTTCGGACCGCATCCCGCGCCGGTGATCTGGGCCGAGGCGGCACCGGTGAAGATCGCCAGCTTGTCACGCTGATCGACCATGTGCCCGACCGCGAGCGCGGCGGACGACAGCGGCAAGTCGGTGATGAGATCGACGCCCTGATTGTCGAGCCAATCGGTCGCGATCCCCACGGCGATGTTCGGCTTGTCCTGCATGTCGGCCGAGAGCAGCTCGACCTTGATGCCGGGGTTGGCCCGCGTGAAATCCTCGACCGCCATCTGCGAGGCCGTGACCGAGCCGGGGCCGGTGTTGGCGGCATACGGGCCGCTCATGTCGGTCAAGACGCCAATGCGGATCGGCTTCTGTTGCTGCTGCGCCCGCGCGAAGGGCGGCAAGGCAGCGGCCGACATTGCCGCAAGTCCGCTGCCAAGGAGTTCGCGGCGTGTCACGGTGAGGGACATGGAACGGCCTCCCTGCTGATTTTCTTCTTATGCCCGAACTGCTTATCGATCGGGAAGTCTGGCGGACTCCAGCGCGCAAATCATATACAATAGGCCAGCATATCACCAGGAGTGGCCATGTACGCCAAGGGGAAGGATAGCTCGCGTCTCATTGTCACACCGGCTTGAAGCCCCGGTCCATCTCCACGTCAATCAGCGTCGGCGCATCCGCCTGTAGGCTCGCCGCGAGCAGATCCCTCACCTCCGCGATCGTGTGCGCCCGGTGCGCCGCGACCCCCATCCCGCGCGCGACAGAGACGTAATCGATACGCGGATTGTCCAGCTCCATGCCCACGTAAAGATCGCGCTGCGCGGCGAATTGCTGCATCGCATTCGCCCGCTGCTTCAGGATGCGATAGGAGCTGTTGTTGAGGATGATGAAGACGACAGCCAGCTTTTCGTGCGCGGCCGTCCAGAGGGCCTGGATCGTGTACATCGCGCTGCCGTCGCCGATCAGCGCCACCACCGGGCGGTGCGGTAGGGCGAGCTTCACGCCGACCGCCGCCGGCAGCCCCCAGCCGATGCCGCCGCCGCGCAGGCCGAAGAAGCTCTGCGCGTCGCTGCTTTGCAGCAACCGCCGCAGTCCGGCTCCGGAGGAGACGGATTCATCGATCACCACCCCGTCGTCCGGCAGCATCGCCGCCACTGCGCCCATGAGCGCGAGCGGCTGGATCGGCGTGCGCCCGGCCAGCGCTTCGGCCTGGGTCCGCAGCGTGGCCCTTCCCGTCTCGCCCTCGGCGCGTGCCGCTTCCAGCCGCTCCGCCGCGCGCGCCTGTTGCGGTCCCGTCATGGCTCGCCGCGTCGCCTCGATCAGCTCCGGCAAGGTCGCCTTGGGATCGCCAAGGATGCCGGCCTGGACCGGGTAGTTCTTGCCGATCTCCCACGGATCGGTGTCGAGATGCACGATGGCCAGTCCGTCAGGCATGGACTCGACCTGGCCCGGCAGGGACAGCGTGAATAGATCCCCGCCCACGGACAGCAGCACGTCGTGATTTTCCAGCAGGCGCCGGATCACGGCCGGCAGGCGGGCGAAGTTGCCGCGATAGAGCGGATGGAATGAGGGGAACATGGCCCGGCTGGCCATGCCCTCGTCGTAGACCGGCGCACCCAGCGCCTCGGCCAAGGCAACCAGCTCGGCGAGAGCGCCGCTTTGTGGCACCGCATCGCCAGCGATGATCACCGGGCGTTCGGCGCGGGCCAGCAGCGCCGCCGCCGCCACGATGGCCTGGGCGTCGCCACGGATGCGGGACGCCACGCGCGAGGGCGCTCCAAGATCGAGGTCGGCGCTGGCGGTGAGCACGTCCCCCGGCAGTGACAGGAACACCGGCCCGGTGGGCGGCGCCAGCGCGGTCTTGACGGCACGGTGGACCGCACGCGGCAGATCCTCGATCCGGCGCACCTCGTGCGCCCATTTCACGAAGGGCTGGGCGATGCGCGGCAGGTCGGCCCACAGCAGCGGTTCGGTGAAATTGAACGTTTGCTCGTGCTGCCCGGCCGTGACCAGCACCGGGGAGCCCGCCTTCTGGGCGTCGTAGAGCATCCCCATCGCGTTCCCGAGGCCGGGGGCGACATGCAGGTTGACCACGGCCAGCCCGCCGGAAGCGAGGGCGTAGCCGTCGGCCATTGCCATGGCGGGCGCCTCTTGCAGCGCGAGCACGTAGCGGATCTCGGTCTCGACCGCGAGCGCGTCCATCAGCGGCAGCTCGGTCGTGCCGGGATTGCCGAACATCACCCGCACGCCTTCCTGCTTCAGCAGCTCCAGCAGGGCGGTCTTGCCGAACATGGATGCCATCGCTTGCCTCCGGCCCTCGCCAGCGCCGGAGCCTGCGCCGGAGAAGCTGGCTGCGCAACATCGCCAGGGTGGCACAGTTCTGTGCATCCGCAGCGGCCAGGGGGCGTTATGCCCCTATCGTACGATGGGGAGCTGAGCGATGACGACCTCCTGGACCCTCACCCGCCGGGCGGCGCTGAAGACCGCCACGGCTGCCGCGGCGCTGCCGCTCGTGCATGTGCGCGGGGCTGGCGCGGCGACCACGCTGAAGGTGGGCTTCTGGGACCACTGGGTGCCCGGCGCGAACGCGGTGATCCAGAAGCAGGTCCAGGAGTGGGGCACCAAGAACAACGTCAATGTGGAGCTGGATTTCATCACCAGCAGCGGCAACAAGCTGCTCGTGACCGCCGCGGCCGAGGCGCAGGCCGGCGCCGGCCACGACATCATGCAGTTCGGCACCTGGGATCCGCACAACTACGCCGACAAGCTCGAATTGGTGGATGACGTGATCAAGGCGCTGGAGGCCAAGGCGGGGCCGTTCAACGCCGTCTCGCAATACCTGGCCAAGAACAAAAGTGGAAACTGGGTCGCCGTGCCGACCACGTGGGGTTCCCAGGCGAAACCCTGCTGCGCGCGCATCAGTATGCTGAAGAACTACATCGGCCTCGATGTCACGCAGTTATACCCGCCGCATGAGACCGACGGGACCGCCGCCCAGAACTGGACCTGGGATGGCGCCTTCCTGAAGGCGGCGGAGGCTGCCGCCAAGGGCGGGCATCCTTTCGGCCTGGGACTTGGGCAGACCACCGACAGTGTCGATTGGGTGGGCGCGCTGTTCACCTCCTATGGTGCCGAGCTTGTGGACAAGACCGGCAAGCCGACCGTCAACTCGGCGCAAGTGAACCAGGTGCTGGAGTATGCCAAGAACCTGGTGCCGCACCTGCCGGCGGACGCCGTGAGCTACGACGACGCCTCCAACAACCGGGCGCTGATTTCGGGCAAGAGCGCACTGATCTTCAACCCGCCCTCTGCTTGGGCGGTGGCGAAAAAGGACAACCCGCCCGTCGCCGCGGATT
>DATFDN010000418.1:0-2025 GCA_035252035.1 Acetobacteraceae bacterium
CGGCCAGCGCGCGCGGCACCGCGCGGGCGATGAGGGCGAGCACGCGGCCCTGCACCGCGATCCCGCGCTCCAGGAGCTGGCGATTGCGCGCGGCGGCTTCGCCGAGGCGGGGGACGAGAGGCGTGAGCGCCACGATGGCGCGGTCCCGCTGGCAGGCTCGCGTGAACGCCTCCACCGCCTCCTGCTTCTCCGCCAGCATCGACGCGACGCGTTTGAGGTCGAGCGCGGCTAGGGCGGTGTTCTCGCGGTCCAACGCGTCGAGGAGGCGCAGGGCGGCGTCGAGGGGGTTCGACCCCTCCCCCCGGCCCCCTCCCGCAAGGGGAGGGGGAGTGAACTGACGGGTCACGGCGAGGCCTCCTGGCGCTGCATCAGCGCGCGGAAGATCGCGTCGGCGAGGCCGATTCCGCCGTGCCGGGCCATCTGCTCGCCGATGGTCTCGACCAGCATGGGCCGCCAGGCGGCCTCTCCGGCCCCCCCGCCGAATGGGCCGCCCGACGTGTCGAGGGTGTCGAACATCGGCTTCAGCATCTCGCCGATCGCCATGGCCTCGAACCGCTTCGCCGCTTCGCGCGTCCGCGCGGTGCGATCGGCGTCGGCGGGCGGCCCGGACGGGGCGAGGGGAACGGCGGCGTGCATCAGCGGACCTCCAGATCGGCTTGCAGCGCGCCAGCGGCCTTGATCGCCTGCAAGATGGTGATGAGATCGCGCGGGCCGATGCCGAGCGCGTTCAGGCTCTGCACCAGGTCGCGCAGGCTGACGCTGCCCGGCACGATGCCGAGGCGGTTCTCGTGCTGGTCATCGACCTGGACCTTGGTGCGCGGGACCACGACGGTCTGGCCGTTGGAGAACGGGCCGGGCTGGCTGACCTCCGGGGTCTCGGTCACGCGGATCGTCAGGTTGCCTTGCGCGATGGCGACCGTGCTGACCCGCACGTTGGCGCCCATGACCACGGTGCCGCTCGCCTCGTCGATCACGACCACGGCCTTGGTGTCGGGCTGGACACGCAGATCCTCGACCTCGGCCAGGGTGGCGACCGGATCGCGGCCCGCCAGATCGATGCGCACGGTGCGCGGGTCGGTGGCGCGCGCGATCGGACCCTCGGCGGCGTTGATCGCGGCGGCGATGCGCCGCGCGGTGGTGAGATCGGGGTTGCGCAGGCCGAGCCAGAGGCCGGTGCTCCTCTCCAGCCGGAACGGCGTCTCCTTCTCCACCGTGGCGCCGTTGGCGATCCGGCCCGACGTGGGCACGCCGCGCGTGACCGAGGCGGCGACGCCGCGCGCGGCGATGGCGCCGGTCGCGACCGCGCCTTGCGCGACCGCGTACACCTCGCCATCGGCGGCCAGCAGGGGCGTGACCAGCAACGTACCTCCCGAGAGATTCGTCGCATCGCCCAGCGCCGAGACCGCGATATCGATGCGGCTGCCGCTGCGGGCGAAGGGGGGAAGATTGGCCGTGACCATCACCGCGGCGACGTTCTTGGTTTCGAGCTTGGCCGCCTGGTCGGCGGTGTTGACGCCGAGCCGCTCCAGCATCCCGATCAGGGACTGGCGCGTGAATACCGCATTGTCAAGCTTGTCGCCGGTGTTGTTCAAGCCGACCACGAGCCCGTAGCCGATGAGCTGGTTCGGCCTCACGCCCTCCACGTCGGCCACGTCCTTGATGCGGACCTGGCCCAGCGCCGGGATCGGGCACGCCGCCAGCCCGGCGAGGAACAGCAATGCGAGGCGCGATGCGAACACGGGCGGCTCCGGTAGGGCGATCGTAACGATTTGCCGGCATTGTGGGCCGTGCCGGCGGCTCGCGACGGTCGCTGCGTGGTCGGGGAAGACCTCGCAAGCGCCATGCCAGCCGCGCCGGCGCGGGAGAGGGCACGGACGAGGCGGCCCAAACCCGGCAGAACCTGCCGAGGCGGCAAAAGGAGCCGAGTGCGATGGCGGAGGTCGGTGGAATCAGCCGGGCCGGTGCGGGCGCCGTCGTGCGCGCGCGGGTTTGCGCGGGCGGCGCCTTCGCGATGCGGGCGGGGCC
>DATFDN010000419.1:0-10735 GCA_035252035.1 Acetobacteraceae bacterium
GAATAGCCGTGCTCCCGCAATATCGCCTCGTTATGCTCGCTGAGCGCCGGCGCCCTTGCGCGGGGATCATCGTCGCGGAACGGCGCGGCGCCGATCACGTTTGGAAGCGGCAGCATTCCGGGTATGGCGGGATGCGCGACCCAGCCGATCGCGCCACTCGCAATGACATGCGGCTGGTTCAGGAATTCGGCATAGGTGTTCAGCCGCTCATGCATCACGCGATGCGCGGCCAGGCGCTCCGATAGTTCCTCGAAATGCCGAGGGGCCAGAACCGGCCGCAACAGTGCGCGCAAGATCTCGGCATGGTCCGTGCGGCCCTCGACAGCGGCGAAGCGCGTGTCCTCAGTGAGTGCCGGAAGCTCCACAGCTTGGCAAAACGCGACCCATTCATGCTGGCGCGCGACGGTGATGTTGATCCAGCCATCAGCCAGCCGGTACACGCCGCTCGGCGCGGCGGGCGGACGGGCCTGCCCGCCTTCCAGGTGGTGCTGCAACATCCGCACTACCTGAAGGCACGCGCCGGCCTGCATGAGGCTCGCCTCGATGTGGCGGCCCCGCCCGCTGTCACGGCGCGCGTGCAGCGCCGCGGCGAGCGCGGCGAAGGCATAGAGCGCGCAGGTCATGTCGATCGGAATGATCGGGACACGATGTGGGATCCCGTCCTCACCGGCATTCTCGGCGGTGAGGCCCGTATAGGCCTGGAGTACCGGGTCCATCGCCGGCCGCTCGGCCAGCGGACCGGTCTGCCCGAAGCCGGAGATGGAGACATAGACGATCGAGGGCACGATGGCGCGCACCGCGTTATAGCCGAAGCCGAGGCGATCGATCACGCCGGGGCGGAAGCCTTGCAGGAAAACATCTGCGCCGCGCACAAGCCGCGACAGCACCGTGCGCCCGGCCTCTTGCTTCAGGTCAAGCGCGATCGAGCGCTTTCCGAGGTTTGCTGGGATCGAGTAGGCGGTCTGGTCGCCAAAGCGCGGGCCGAGGCCACGGCTCCAGTCGCCCCCCTCGACCGGCTCGACCTTGATCACATCGGCACCATGCTGGGCCAGCAGCATGGCGCAATAGGGACCGGCGACGCCCTGGCTGAGGTCGATCACCTTGAGGCCGGTATAGGCCGCATCCTCCATGCTGCGTTCACTCCGAGCGTGTCAAACCTCATCCAACATCCGGTATCCGACCCCTGGCTCCGTCGCGATGAGGCGCGCGGCCGGGCCAAGCTTTTGCCGAAGCTGGCCCACATACACCCGCAAATACTGAATGTCTTCCACATGCGCCGGTCCCCAAATGGCGGTAAGGAGCTGGCGGTGTGTCAGCACGCGGCCCGCGTTGCGCGCGAGCAGGGCGAGCAGCGCCCACTCGCGCGGGCTGAGCACGAGGGCATCTCCGTCCACGCGCGCTTGGCGGCGGGCAAGATCCACGTCCAGACCCGGCAGGCGTACCACCTCCGGCACCCCGTCAGCGGCACGGCGATGGCGCAGGGCCGTGCGGATGCGGGCAAGCAACTCGCCCACGCCGAACGGCTTCTCCACGTAATCATCAGCGCCGCCATCGAGGGCCATGATCTTTTCGGCTTCGCGATCACGCGCCGACAACACAATCACCGGCACCTCGCTGAAGCGGCGAAGCCGGGCGAGTACCTCCTGCCCATCAAGGTCGGGCAGGCCCAAGTCGAGCAGCACCGCATCGGGCGCGCGGCTTGCCGCGAGGCGCAGAGCCTCAGCCGCTGTGTCGGCGCGCTCGACGGCATAGCCAGCGGCTTCCAACGCGGGACGCAGGAAACGGTGAATCTGCGGCTCGTCGTCCACCACCAGGATGCGCGCCAGCGCCGCCGCCGTCACACCGGCTCCGCTGCGTTGACCGGCGTCCCAATCGCTTGCGGGAGGCGGACCGTAATCATCGTGCCCGGCCGTTCGGCCATCATTGCCTCAGGGCCGGGGCTTCGCGCTTCGATGCGGCCTCCCATGGCTTCCACCAATCCGCGCGCGATGGCGAGGCCAAGGCCGGTGCCGGGAGCGGTGCGGTCGCCGCGGTGGACGCGGAAGAAGCTGTCGAACACATGCGGCAAATCCTCTGCCGGGATGCCGAGCCCCTCATCAATAATCATGATTGCAACTCGCCCAGCCTCCGCTTCGGCGCGGATTCTCACAAGGGAGCCGTGAGGGGAATATTTCAGAGCATTGTCCAGCACGTTGAACAAGGCCTGCTCGAGCAGCGCCGCATCCGCGAGCACATGCAAGCCCTCCGGGATACGAACGGCGAAGAACAGTGCCTCGGGCAGACGGGCGAGCGCGGCATCCACGACCTCGGCCACCGACACGGGCGCGAGGCGGGGACGAACCTCGCCGCTCTCAAGCCGCGTCAGATCGGTGATATTGGCGAGAAAGCGGTTCATTCGGCCCACGTCCTGCTCGATGCTGGCGAGCAAGTCGGCCCGCGTCTCCGGCGTCAAGCCATTCCAGGCTGTGCGCAGGGTTCCGGCCGCGCCCTGGATGCTTGCCAGTGGCGTGCGCAAGTCATGGCCGAGGGAGGCAAGCAGGGCGGTACGCAGCCGCTGCGTGTCCTCCAGGGCCGCCGCGCGGGCCGATTCGGTTGCGAGGCGCACCCGTTCCAACGCCACGGCGGCCTGATCGGCGAGGGCCTCAAGTGCTTGGAGTTGCGGATCGTCGAAATCTTCCGCCGAGCGGACACCCAGGACACCAAGCCCGCCGCGCACCGTGCGCAGCGGGAGAAAGCGCCAGCTCGCGGAGGGCAGCGTTCCCGTGCCGCGCCCCGTCGGCTCGCCGCGGGTCCAGGCCCAGCGCGCGGCGGCCCAGGCGCCCTCATCCAGCGACTCGCCTTGCGGTTCGGTGGCGCGCAGGTCGAGCTCGTCGCCCCGCGCGATCAGCACGGCCGCACGGCCCGCGAGGCCGGCTGCTTGCCGCGCGATCTCGATAAGCAGATCCGGCTCGTTGGTCGGCTGCCCCAAGCGGCGGCTGAACGCGCCAATGCGGCGCAGTCCCTCAATGCGTGCCCCGGCGGCCCGCGCCTCGGCCCGTACGCGGCCGGCGAGACCGCCGGTGAGGACCGCCACGCCGGTGAAGACAAGCGCGGTGACGACATCGCGCGGACTGTCGATGGTCACGGTGTAGATCGGCGGGATAAAGAAAAAGTCCCACGCAAGGACGCCGAGCGCCACCGCGAGCAACGCCGGCCAGAGCCCCCAAACCACCGCCGACGCCACCACGACGGCCAGATAGACCATATCCGCCGCCTCGATCGGCAGCACATCCCTGAGCACCACGCCGGCACCGGTCACGGCGGCGACCAGGGCCACCGTCCCCGCCCATGGTAGGACGCTGGGCGGTGTGGCAGGGCGCGAGCGGCGCCGCCTGGGCGCGTCGCCCAGTGCGGGCACGATGTGCAACACGAAATCCGGCGCGCGCCTGAGCAACTGGTAGCCGAGCGTGCGCCCCAGCAAACGGCGCCAGAGCGGCGCGGCGGCGCGTCCGATTACCAGATGCGTGGCGTTTCGCGTGCTGGCCAGGTCGAGCATCGTCGCGATGAGATCGCCGCCAGTCGGCGCGCGCACCTCGATGTCCGCGCCCAGCTGCGCCGCCAGCGCGAGTGGCCCGCGTACTGCGTGCGCCGACCCCGTTCCTTCTCCCGCACGCTCTATGTGCAGCGCGATCCAGGGTGCGTGCAAGGCATCGGCAAGGCGCTTGGCCTGACGCACCACCGCCTCCGCGGCAGGATCTGGTCCCACCAGGGCCAGCACGCGCTCGGCTGCGGGCCATGGGCTGGCGACGCCGGCGCGGCGCCGCCAACCTTGCACCTCCGTATCGACGTGCGCGGCCGCCCGCCGCAGCGCGATCTCGCGGAGGGCCGCCAGGTTGCCCTCCCTGAAAAAACTCTCCAAAGCGCGCTTCGCGGTGTCGGCGCGATAGATCTTGCCCTCGCGCAGTCGCTGACGCAGCTCGGCGGGCGGCAAGTCGATCAGCTCGATCTCGTCGGCCACTTCCAGCACCCGATCCGGCAGGGTCTCGGCCGGGCGGATGCCGGTGATGCGGGCCACGTCGTCGTTGAGACTTTCCAGGTGCTGGACATTGAGCGTCGCCCAGACAGAGATGCCAGCCTCCAGCAGCTCGGCCACATCCTCCCAGCGCTTGGCGTGACGGCTGCCAGGCGCGTTGGTGTGCGCCAGCTCGTCCATCAACAGCAGGCCAGGGCGCCGGGCCAGCGCGGCATCAAGATCGAATTCTTCCAGCATCTGGCCGCGATAGGGGATCTGGCGGCGCAGCAGTACGGGAAGATCGCCGAGTTGCGCCTGCGTCTCCGCGCGCCCGTGGGTCTCGATGACGCCGGCCAGCACGTCCTCGCCTCCGGCGCGGCGGCGCCGTGCCTGGGCGAGCATTTCCCAGGTCTTTCCAACGCCGGGCGCCGCGCCAAGGAAGATTTTTAACCGGCCGCGCGGCTCCTCCGCCTTGATCGCGGCAAGCAGGGCGTCGGGGTCGGGGCGGCCTTCCTCGGGCGACATGGCCCCAATTCTAGCGCGTTTGTGCGTCGTCAAGAGCCATGTTCAACGCCAAGACATTGATCCGCGGTTCACCAAGAAAGCCGAGCAGCCGCCCCTTCATCTGCGCCATCACTAAGGCTCGCACCCGATCTTCGGACAGACCGCGCGCGGCGGCAACGCGGGTGACTTGGCGCGCGGCAGTCGCGGGCGATATGTCGGGGTCGAGCCCGCTCGCCGAGCTTGTCACCATGTCGCCCGGCACCGGCGTCGGGCCGATCTTTGTAATGTCGGCCCTCACGCGGTCGAGCAGCGCCTTGCTGCTCGGGGCGAGGTTGGAGCCGCCCGAGCTGCTGGCGTTGTAGGGCACCGGAATTGTCTTGGCGGGGTCGTCCGGGTCGGTATCGGTGGTCGCGCTGGGGCGGGGATGGAAGTAACGATCCGCGGTGAAGTTCTGGCCGATGAGCGCTGAGCCGACAATCGTCCCGTTCCTGACGATCAACGATCCGTTCGCACGCTCCGGCACCAGCGCCGTGGCCGCGCCCGTGAAGGCCAGGGGCAGCGTGATTCCCGTGAGCAGCGTGAAGAGCAGCACGAGAACGAGGGCGGGACGAATATAGGTCATAGCTCAGGCGAGCCCCACGGCATTGAGGATGACATCGGTCAGCTTGATCCCGATGAACGGCGCGACCAGCCCGCCCAGCCCATAGATCAGCAGGTTGCGCCGCAGCAGCGCCGCCGCGCCCACCGGAGTGAAACGCACGCCGCGCAGCGCCAGCGGTACGAGTGCCACGATGATGAGCGCGTTGAAGATCACCGCCGACAGGATCGCGCTCTGCGGCGTCGCCAACCGCATGAGGTTGAGCGCGCCCAGCTCCGGATAGGTCGCGACGAAGATCGCAGGCAGGATGGCAAAATATTTGGACACGTCGTTGGCGATGCTGAACGTGGTTAGGCTGCCGCGCGTGATGAGGAGCTGCTTGCCGATCTCGACCACCTCGATGAGCTTGGTGGGGTCGCTGTCGAGATCGACCATGTTGCCTGCCTCGCGCGCGGCCTGCGTGCCGGTCTGCATGGCAACGCCGACATCGGCCTGGGCGAGCGCGGGCGCATCGTTGGTGCCGTCGCCGCACATGGCGACCAGCCGCCCCTCCGCCTGGACGCGGCGGATGTAGTCGAGCTTGTCCTGCGGCTTCGCCTCGGCGATGAAGTCGTCCACGCCGCTCTCGGTCGCGATGGCGGCCGCCGTCACCCGATTGTCGCCCGTGACCATGACGGTGCGGATGCCCATGCGGCGGAGCGCGTCGAAGCGCGTGCGGATGCCGGGCTTGACGATGTCCTTCAGTTCGAGAGCGCCGAGCAGGCGGCCATCAAGGCTGACGGCGAGCGGCGTGCCCCCAGCGCGCGCGATGCGGTCAACTGCCGCTGTCAGCGTCGCGGGCGCTTGCCCGCCACTGGCCTGCACCATGCTGTCCACGGCGCCCTTGCGCCAAGAGTGCTCGCGCGCATCAAGGCCGGAAACGCGTGTGTTCGCGCTGAACGGCACGACGGTCCCGCCATCCGGAAGCTCGGTGGCAAAACCGAAGCGATCACGCACGAACGCGAGGATCGACCGGCCTTCCGGTGTCTCGTCGCCGAGCGAGGACAACACGGCCGCCTCGGCCAGCTCGCGCTCGCCGACTCCCGGCAGAGGGTAGAGAGCGGCGCAGGCGCGATTGCCGAGGGTGATCATGCCCGTCTTGTCGAGCAGCAACGTGTCCACGTCGCCCGCCGCCTCTACGGCGCGGCCCGACGTCGCGACGACATTGAACCGCACGAGCCGGTCCATTCCCGCGATGCCGATGGTCGAGAGCAAGCCGCCAATCGTCGTCGGGATCAGCGTCACCAGCAGCGCCGCGAGCACGGGAACGCCCAGCATCGTTCCGTTGTAGCGGGCGAGGCCGACCAGCGTCACGACCGCGATTAGGAAGATGATGGTCAGGCCAGCCAGGAGAATGTCGAGCGCGATCTCGTTCGGCGTCTTGCGGCGCGACGCGCCTTCCACCAGTGCGATCATGCGATCAAGGAAAGTGCCACCGGGAGCGGCGGTGATGCGCACCACGAGCCAGTCGCTGATGACCTGGGTGCCGCCCGTCACCGCTGAGCGGTCTCCGCCCGCCTCGCGGATGACCGGCGTGCTCTCGCCCGTCACTGCGCTCTCGTTGACGCTGGCCACGCCCTCGATCGCTTCGCCGTCACTCGGAATCAGATCGCCGGCCTCGACGAGCACGAGATCGTCCACCTGTAGGCTCGGCGCCGGTACCGGCTCGAACAAGGCGCGGTCGTTCGGCCGGAGCAGCCGCTTTGCCATCGTGTCGCTTCGGGCGCGTCGCAGACTCTCGGCCCTCGCGCGCCCCCTCCCTTCCGCCATTGCCTCCGCGAAGGTCGCGAATAGCACCGTGAGCCAGAGCCAGGCGGCGATCGCTATTGGGAAATGCCAGGGCTGGCCCCCGGCGAGATCGCGCAGGCCGAGCACGGTGACAAGGGCGGCGACCACCTCGGTGACAAAGATGACCGGGTTGCGGACGAGGGTTGCCGGGTTGAGCTTCAGGACAGAATCCCGCGCCGCGCGGGCGAGGATAGGGCCGTCGAACAGCGACAGGGCCTCTGCGTTGCGTGCCATCAGGCGAGACTCCTAGTAGGTCTTGCCGGCGAGCAGGGTGAAATGCTCGGCGAGCGGGCCAAGCGAAAGCGCAGGCAGGTATTGCAGTCCGCCAAGAATCAGGATCACGCCGACGAGCAGGCCAATGAACAGCAGGCCATGCGTCGGGAACGTGCCCGCGCTTTCCACGAGCTTCGGCTTGGCCGCGAGCGAGCCGGCGATGGCGAGCACGGGCACCATGAAGGCGAACCGCCCGAGCAGCATGGCCGCCCCGAGCCCGTAGTCGAGCAGCGGCGTATCGGCGCTCAGGCCGGCGAAGGCGCTGCCGTTGTTACCCGTGGCGCTTGTCCACGCGTACAGCATCTCGGACAGGCCGTGCGGCCCGGCGTTGGCGAGCGAACCTGTCCCGCTCGCGGTGTTGAGCGCGTAAGCGGTGCCGACCAGGATGCAGAACGGCAGGATCAGCACCGCCAGCATCGCCAGCTTCACCTCGTGCGCCTGTAGTTTCTTGCCGAGATATTCCGGCGTGCGGCCCACCATCAGCCCGGCGACGAACATGGCGAGAATCGCGAAGACCAGGATACCGTAAAGGCCGGAGCCGACGCCGCCCGGCACGATCTCGCCAAGCTGTATTAGGAACATCGGGATAACGCCGCCAAGCGGCATGAAGCTGTCGTGCATGGCGTTCACAGCCCCGCACGAGGTCGCCGTGGTGGTGACGGCGAACAGCGCGGAGAGCGGGGTTCCGAACCGGACCTCCTTACCCTCCATGTTGCCAAGGCTCGGGTCCACGCCGAGGGCGGTGAGCAGCGGGTTGCCGTCCGCTTCGGCCCAGTAGGTGAGGACGACACAGGCAACCATGATTGTTGCCATTGCCCAGAACAGGGCGAAGCCCTGACGGGTGTCGCGCACGATCACGCCGAAGGCGACGGCGAGCGCAAAGGGGATAACGATCTCGGACCAGGTTTCGATGAGATCAGAGAGCGCCGAAGGGTTTTCGAAAGGGTGCGCCGAGTTGGCGTTGAAGAAGCCGCCGCCATTGGTCCCGAGCAGCTTGATCGCCTCCTGGAACGCGACCGGCCCGCGGGCGATCGTCTGCTTGGCGCCTTCCAGCGTCGTCGCGTCCACGCTGGCGCCCAGCGTCTGCGGCACGCCCAGCAGAATCAGCGCGATGGCGACCACAATCGCAAGCGGCAAGAGCACGTAGAGCGTGATCCGCGTGAGATCGGCCCAGAAATTGCCAAGACCGTGCAGGCCACCGGCGACAAAGGCGCGGGCGACGGCCACCGCCGCGGCAATGCCGGTCGCGGCCGACAGGAAGTTGTGGACGGTGAGCCCCCACATCTGGCTGCCATAGGAGAGCGCCTGTTCACCCGCATAGGCCTGCCAGTTCGTGTTGGTCACGAAGCTGATCGCCGTGTTGAAGGCGAGGCGCGGCGCCATGCCCCCGACCCCCTGCGGATTGAGCGGCAGGTACCACTGCAATCGCAGCATGAAATAGAGCAGCGCGAAATGGGCGGCATTGAGCGCGATGAGCGCGAAGGCATAGCCTTTCCATCCCATGCCGCACGCCGGCTCCACGCCCGCGAGCCTATAGAATCCGCGCTCGATCGGGCCGAGCCAGGAAATGCGCCCCTGCGCGACGGCCGCGATGTAGTGCCCGAGCGGCACGGCGGCCAGGAAGGTGAGGGCGAGGATGAGGCTGATTTGCAGCCAACCATTCAGGGTCATGGCGCTAGCCCCTAAAAGTCCTCGGGGCGTACCAGCGCCCAGACAAGGTAGATGAGCAGGCCAAGCACGACGGCGCCCCCCAGCACGAGATCGAGCATGGCGCTAAATGCGGTCGCAGAGGGCCGCGTAGGCGGCCATGAGCAGGATGCCACCGGTGCCAAGGACAAGAACAATCAGGTCGAGCACGGTCGCGCCTCCAGAGCCAGGATGGCGCTGATTATGGCGGGCTGGCGTAAAGCCTCGATGGGAATTACGGGGGTGCGCTATAAAGGGCGCATAAGGATTGCGCTTTGTCCAACAGAGTGCGGATCGTCTCCGGAGCAGCGGACCGCGCGGTATTTTGAAACACGATCCAACTGGCGGCTTCGCGCAGCCAGCAAACGTAGCAGGACAAGAACGAAACTGAATCAAACTTCTTGCCACGCTCCTTGGCGGGCCATGCTCGATCAGGATGAGCACATGTCTACGCTGTGACGATGCGATAGCGCAGCCGCTTGATGAGTGCTGACTCCAACCAATGAGAGCTGTTATAGACGCTGCCCGAATGCTCTTCTGTTGTTCAGGACGGCAGGGTTGATCAAGGAGTGACAAATGGCTAAGCAGCCACCGGCCAAGAGCAGGACGTCTCGCATCCGGTTTATCATGCTTGATGCGGAGATTTCGGAAGGTGACTTGAGCCAGATCACGTCCGCGATCCAGAATGCGCTCAAGCCGACAGCGATCATTCAACAACGGCTTCCTTCTCAGTCAGCAGCACCGGCGCTTATCGACAACAGCGGTGGTGGCGAGATTAACGGTAATGAGGCGATCGAAGTCGAGGAGCAGCAGGCGGCTTTAACTGAGTCCCCCAAGGCGCCACGGACTCCCAGGGTTCGGAAGCCCAAGACACCGGACGTGCTTGAGCTGGACTTCACGTCCGGCGTCTCGCTTAAGAGTTTCGCGGAGCAACATCCGCCGACGAGCGAGCTGGAGCGTAATCTCGTAATTGCGGCATGGTTCAAGGAGTGCCGCGACCTTACCGCTGTAACCGCCGCCCACGTATATACCGGCTATCGACATCTCAAATGGTCGACGGGGTTCGCGGACTTTTCCGTGGCCCCTGCGCTCCCTGAAGAAAGACAAGCTCATGTCGTGTTCTGAGCGCGGCCAGTACGCGATTAACCATCTCGGTCTCGATCGCGTGCAAAATATGGCTAAGGATAGCGAGTGAGCGAAATACAGGACTTTGCGGGATCAACGGCTGGCTTTTACCGCAAGACAGCCGTCGAGCAACTTCTCATGCTCGCTTGGTTTGTAGAGGCCCGGCAGCAGCGCACCTGTTTTGACGGCGCTTACATGCGCCAATGCTTCCGAGAAGTTGGGGTGGATGCGCCTGACATGAGCGTCTACCTACCCCGGCTTGCCTCGAAGAAGCCGGCCCAGCTCATTAAGGGGCAGGGTGGCTACCGCTTATCCGGTGTGGTCCGTCGCGATCTCGATCGGCGGTTGGGCGGCGATCCGGCAATGGCCACAATTTCCCATATACTCTCGGATCTGCCCAGCAAGGTGCCTGATGTCGCCGAGCGCGCATTTCTCTCCGAGGCGCTAAATTGTTATCGGGTGAAAGCCTATCGCGCCGCAATGATCATGGTATGGAATTTAGCTTACGACCACCTTGTGCGCTGGGCGTTTGCCGACGCCGGTAGGCTTCAATCGCTGAACAGCGGGATCGCAACCAAGTATCCGAAGAAGAGCCTCGTCCTAGCCAAGCTGGATGACTTGGACGACCTCAAGGAGTCGGAACTGATCGAAGCGGCTCGCACTGGGCGTCTGCTCGATAAGAACACGACTCAGATATTGAAAGATAAGCTCGCCCGGCGTAACTCCGTGGC